>CAYTJW010000332.1:0-6041 GCA_964438135.1 uncultured Thermoanaerobaculia bacterium | reverse complement strand
CGCCCGCACCCGCGCCGTGACCACCGGCGCCGAGCTCGGGGACGGTCGGGTCGAGGTCCTGTCCGGCCTTTCGGCCGGCGAGCAGGTGCTCGTCGACGCGCCCGGCCCGCTCGCCGACGGCACCCCGGTCGAGGTGGCGCCATGAGCGAGCACGTCGCCGGCGAGGCCACCCGCGGCGGCCGGCCGCGGCCAACCCCGGAGGAGATCGCCCGGGCCCGGCGCGAGGCGTTGCGGCTCAAGTACACGCGCCGGCCGCTCGGGCTGGCGGGCCGGGTCGGGCAGGCCTTCCTCGAGTCCAAGCTGACCCCGCTCCTGATCGTCGGCGCCCTGCTGATCGGCGCCTTCGCGGTCTGGGTCACCCCGAGCGAGGAGGAGCCGCAGATCAAGGTGCCGATGATCGACGTCCTGGTCGCCTACCCCGGCGGCACCGCCGAGGAGGTCGAGACCCGGGTGGTCACCCCGCTCGAGAAGCTGCTCTACGAGATCGAGAACGTCGAGTACCTCTACTCCACCTCCCAGCCCTCGGGCGGGCTGCTCGTCGTCCGCTTCGAGGTCGGCACCGACCCCGACCAGGCCGCGGTCCGGGTCCACACCAAGCTCGCCGCCGCGGCCGACGCGCTGCCGGCGGGCGCCCTGCCGCCGGTGGTGAAGCCGCGCACCATCGACGACGTCCCGGTGGTCGCCTACACGCTGTGGGGGGAGGACGCCTCAGCGCTCCAGCTGCGCCGGGTCGCCGACGAGCTGGCGGTCGAGCTCACCCGCCACCCGCGGGTCTCCCAGGTCTCGGTCATCGGCGGTCTCCGCCGGGTGGCGCGGGTGGACCTCGACCGCGAGCGCCTGGCCTCCTTCAACGTCTCCCCGCTCCAGGTCCACCAGGCTCTGCGGGGCTTCAACTGGCGCCTCCCCGCCGGCGCGACGGCGGTCGCCAACCAGGAGGTCACGGTCGACGTCGGCTCGTTCCTGACCAGCGCCGAGGAGGTCGGCGAGGTGGTGGTCGGCGTGGCCGGCGGCAAGCCCGTCTTCGTCAAGGACGTCGCCGCGGTCGTCGACGGCGCCGAGGAGCCCGCCAGCTACGTCTGGCTGGGCAGCGGCCCGGCCGCGCCGGAGAAGGGCCTGGCCGGCGCCGGCCTGGACCTGCCCGCGGTGACCGTGGCGGTGGCGAAGAAGCCGGGCACCAACGCGGTCGACATGGTCGCCGACCTCGACCGCAGGATCGAGGGCCTGCGCGGCCGCCTCCTCCCCAGCGACGTCCACCTGCTCAAGACGAGGGACTACGGGGCGACCGCCAAGGAGAAGTCCAACGAGCTGCTCAAGCACCTCTACTCCGCGACCATCGCCGTGATCCTGCTGATGTGGGTCACCCTGTCGCGGCGCGAGGCGACGGTGGTGGCCGTGGTCATCCCGGTCACCCTCGCCCTGACCCTGGCGGCGTCCTACGCCTTCGGCTACACCCTCAACCGGGTCAGCCTCTTCGCCCTGGTGTTCTCGATCGGCATCCTGGTCGACGACGCCATCGTCGTGGTCGAGAACATCCACCGCCACTTCAAGCTCAAGTGGGGGGAGCCCCGGCTGGTCACCACCTACGGCGTCGACGAGGTGGGCAACCCCACCATCCTCGCAACCTTCGCCATCATCGCCGCCCTCCTGCCGCTGGCGTTCGTGCGCGGCCTGATGGGGCCGTACATGCGCCCGATCCCGATCAACGCCTCGGCGGCGATGCTGTTCTCGCTGGCGGTCGCCTTCACCATCTCGCCCTGGCTCGCCTACCGCCTGTTCCGCAAGGAGCACGAGCGCTCCGGCGGCGAGGGCGGCGCCGGGCCCGAGCTGGAAGGCCCCGCCGAGGTCGGGCGCCTCGGCCGCGCCTACTCGGCCCTCCTCCAGCCGCTGATCCGCTCCCGCGGGCTGCGGTACCTCTTCCTGGCCGGGGTCGCGATCCTGCTCGTCCTGGCCCTGCTGACGGTGGGCGTCGGCTTCACCACCGTCAAGATGCTCCCGCACGACAACAAGGCGGAGCTGCAGATCGTGGTCGACGCGCCCGAGGGCTTCACCCTCGAGCAGACCAACGCCGCGGCGCGCGAGATCGCGACCACCTTCCGGGGCATGCCCGAGGTCACCGACTACCAGGTCTACGTCGGCACCTCCGCCCCGTTCAACTTCAACGGCCTGGTGCGCCACTACTTCATGCGCACGGGCTCGAACGTCGCCGACATCCAGGTCAACCTCGTCCACCGCGAGCAGAGGGCCGAGGCCTCGCACGACCTCGCGAAGAGGGTGCGTGAGCTGATCCTGCCCGTCGCCGCCCGGCAGGGCGTGGTGGTGACCGTGGCCGAGATCCCGCCGGGGCCGCCGGTCCTGTCCACCCTCGTCGCCGAGGTCTACGGCCCGACGCTCGACGGCCGCCTGGCGGTCGCCGAGGAGGTGCGGCAGGTCTTCGCCGAGACCGACGGCGTCGTCGACGTCGACTGGTACGTCGAGGAGCCGGGACCGCGCGCCGAGATCCGCGTCGACCGGGAGAAGGCGATGCGGCTCGGCATCACCCCCGAGCAGGTCGTGCAGACGGTGCGGCTGGCCCTGGCCGGCGCCGACGCGGGCCACCTCCACCTCGACGCCGCCCGGGACGAGGTGCCGATCACCCTCCGCCTCGACCGCGCTCAACGCTCCCACCTCGACGACCTGCTCCAGCTCAAGGTGCACGGCGGCAGCGGCCGCCTGGTGCCGATCGGCGAGGTGGCGACGGTCGTGCCCGACCAGAGGGAGCGGTTCCGCTACCACAAGAACCTGCAGCCGGTGACCTACGTCGTCGGCGAGGTCGCCGGCCGGTTCGAGGCCCCGGTGTACGCCATCCTGGAGATGGAGCGACGGCTGGAAACGCTGACCACGCCCACCGGCGAGCCGCTCGAGATCGTCGCCACCCACCTGCCCGAGGACTCGACCCGCTACATCATGAAGTGGGACGGGGAGTGGCACATCACCTTCGAGGTGTTCCGCGACATGGGCATCGCCTTCGCGGTGGTGATGGTGCTGATCTACGTCCTCATGGTCGGGTGGTTCAAGTCCTTCGTCACCCCGGTCATCATCATGGTGCCGATCCCGCTGACCCTGGTCGGGATCCTGCCCGCCCACGGCCTGCTGTCGATCTTCTTCACTGCCACGTCGATGATCGGGTTCATCGCCCTGGCCGGCATCATCGTCCGCAACTCGATCCTGCTCGTGGACTTCATCAACCTCGAGCTGGCCGCCGGGGAGCAGCTCGAGGACGCGGTCGTGCGCGCCGGCGCCATCCGCCTGGTGCCGATCTTCCTCACCCAGCTGTCGACCATCGTCGGCGCGGCCTTCATGCTCTCCGACCCCATCTTCCAGGGCCTCGCCCTGGCCATGATCTCCGGCATCGTCGTCTCCACCGCCCTCACCCTGGGGGTGATCCCGGTGCTCTACTTCATGTACCTGAAGACCGTCGGCGCCGACAAGGTGGTGGAGATCCCGTCGTGAGCCGGCTCGCCCGACCGCCGATCCGGTCCCTCGCCCGGGGCACGGCGCCACGCCTGGCCCCTTCGACCGTCGACCCACTTTCCGGAGGTGTTGCATGACCGTCAACGAGGCGCTGCGCGCCATGGCCGGCATCGTCGTCCTGCTGTCGGTGGCCCTGGGCCACTGGGTGAGCCCGCACTGGCTCCTGCTCACCGCCTTCGTCGGCCTCAACCTGCTGCAGTCCGCCTTCACCCGCTGGTGCCCGGCGATGGCGATCTTCCGCAAGCTGGGGTTGAGGGAAGGATGAGAGAGCTGTCAGCGGTCAGCGGTCAGCGGTCAGATTCCGCCAGCCACCCCCACCGCACCGGGACGGGTGGGGGAGCTGAAGGCTGAACGCTGGTGGCTGACAGCTGGCTGGAGGTCCCATGAAGCTGCTCATGATCATCGTCGACAGCTCGTGCAAGGAGGAGCTCGAGGTCCTCCTCAACCGCAACCACGTCATCGGCTACACCGAGATCCCACAGGTCCACGGCGTCGGCGCCAGCGGGGTGCGGATGGGGTCGCGGGCCTTCCCGCGCACCTCCAGCCTGTTCTTCACCGTGGTGCCGGACGAGCTGGTCCAGGAGCTCCGCCAGGACATCACCACCTACTGCGAGGCGTGCTTGAAGCGGATGAAGATGATCGTCTGGGGCGTCGAGGAGATCGTGTAGCCTGAGGGCCCGAGGAGGATGCCGTGGAAGCGCTCGTGATCGTCGCCGTCGTGCTCGCCTACCTGGCCCTGCAGCTCGTCGTCCTGCCCCGCCTCGGGGTGCCCACCTGAGCCGTGCCCGACCCCCGGGCCGGGGGCAAGGGGGGGTGCGGGCGAGGGGAAGGGGGAGACGGGCGGTCAGCTGTCAGCAGTCAGCTGTCAGCTCCCCCGTCCGCCCCCGAGCCGGCGGCGGGCTCGGGCCGAGCGGCCGGTGACGGGCGCTCGACCGGAACTGCGCCCGGCTCGCGGCGAAGAGGGGTGGGAGGGGGAAGCTGATCGCTGATCGCTGACAGCTCCTCGCCTCACACCCCTTCCAGCACCTGGTCCTCGTACTCCAGCTCGAACCGCAGCTTGTGCCGGGCCTCCTCCTGGGCGAGGGCGCGGAAGACCTCCGCCAGGGCCGGGTCGGCGGCGGTCGCGGCCAGGTCCGAGTAGAGACGGAAGGCGGCCTTCTCGGCCTTCATCGCGAACAGCAACGCCTCGGGGTAGGTCATGCTCGGCGACGGCTCGGCGTCGACCAGGTAGTCGGACAGCCGCGGGCCCTCCCGGCCCTCGGCCACGGTCAGCGGCGCCCCGCCCGAGCGCATCCGCTCCAGGCGGGCCCGGTGGCCGTCCTCCTCGCGGGCGAACTCGAGGAAGGTCTCCCTCATACCCGGCCGGCGGACCGTCTCCGCCAGGCCGCGGTAGAGGGCCGCGGCCTCCTCCTCCTTGCTGATGGCGAAGGCGACGACGCTGTCGAAGCTGTCGAGCTGCACGGTTCCCCTCCCGACGCACGGACGCACGGAGTGTAGCGCACTTCCCGTACCCGGTCCCGCACCCGTGCCCGTACCCGATCGGACGGGCGGCGCCACGAGCACCGCCACGGAGCTGGCGGGCGGGTGGGGGAGCTGACAGCTGATCGCTGACGGCTGAGAGCTGTCCAGGTCCACGTCCACGTCCACGTCCACGTCCACGTCCACGTCCACGTCCAGGATGGGAGGGTCGGCAGGGCGTCACGGCCGCGTGGTCGGCTACACTCCACCGCGTGGTGGCGCTGAAGATCGGCTCGCTCGCGGTCGACCCGCCGCTGGTGCTGGCGCCCATGGCCGGGGTGACGGACTCGGCCTTCCGCCGCCTGGTCCGCTGGTCCGGCGGCTGCGGCCTGGTGGTGGTCGACTTCGTCGCCGCCGAGGCGGTGGTGCGGGAGGTCCGGAGCGAGCTCGCGAAGCTCCGCTTCCACCCCGACGAGCGACCGCTCGCGATCCAGATCTACGGCGCCCGGCCCGAGGCCATGGCCGCGGCCGCCGAGCTGGTCGAGGCCGCCGGCGCCGACGCCTGCGACGTCAACCTCGGCTGCCCGGCCCGGCCGGTGGTGCGGACCGGCGCCGGCGCCGCCCTGATGGGCTCGCCCGAGCTCGCCCGGCGGATCCTGGCCGCGGTGCGCCGGCGCCTGACCATCCCCCTCACCGCCAAGATCCGGTCGGGCCTCTCCCACGACCGCCTCAACGACCTGGAGCTGGGCCGCATCTGCCAGGGTGAGGGGGTCGACGCCATCACCCTCCACCCTCGCACCGCCCGCCAGCAGTACACCGGCTCGGCCGACTGGAGCCGCATCGCCTGCCTCAAGCAGGAGCTCGCCATCCCGGTCGTCGGCAACGGCGACGTGCGCACCCCGGCGGACGCGGTGCGGCTCCTGCGCGAGACCGGCTGCGACGGGGTCATGATCGGCCGCGCCGCGGTCGCCAGCCCGTGGCTGTTCCGGCAGGCGGCGGCGGCCCTGGCCGGGGTCGAGCCGCCCGAGGTCGGGCTCGCCGAGCGCCTGGCCCTGGTCCGCCGCCACCTCGCC
>CAYTJW010000331.1:0-6055 GCA_964438135.1 uncultured Thermoanaerobaculia bacterium | reverse complement strand
CGTGCCGACGGCGGCCGTCGGCCAGCTCCGAGCCGAGGCGTCGCCGCGCCGCTTCGGGGCGGCGGCCATGGCCGCGGGGGGCGGCGGGTGACGGAGCCCGCCGGGCTTGCCGCCGAGCGACGGGCGGCCGATACTCCGGTCGTGCCGCGACCGTCCTCCCGGGTCCGACGCTCCCTGAGCCTGACCGGTGCCATCGTCACCCTGTCGGTCGGGGTGCTGCTGCCGGTCATCCTGTCGACCACGGTCGGCATCGTCGCCCTGTTCATCGGCCGCAGCACCCGCGAGCTGCTGATCGGCGTGCTGGTGGTGTCGTTCGCCGCCGCCGCCACCGGTGGGGCGATCGTGGCCGTGGTCCTGGTCAGCCGCCGGGCGCGGCTGGCGCGGCTGCAGTCGGACCTCCTCGCCAACGTCTCGCACGAGCTGCGCACCCCCCTGGCCGCGATCCGCATGTACGCCCAGACCCTCGAGTCGGGGTTGCTCGAGGCCGACCCGGAGCAGACCCGGCAGAGCCTCGCCACCATCGTCCGCGAGAGCGAGCGGCTCGAGGCGACGATCGACCGGGTCCTGACCTGGCGCGCCCTGGCCCGCGACCGGGACGCGATCGAGCTGCGCCCGGGGCCGGTCGGCGGGGCGGTGGAGGAGGCGGTGGAGCGCTTCCGGCGCATGCTCGCGCCGGGCGAGGTCGAGCTCGAGGTGGACCTGGCCGCAGCCCGGCCGGTCGACCACGACCGCGAGGCCCTGGCGCGCGTCGTCCTCAACCTGCTCGTCAACGCCCTCAAGTACTCGGGCGACGACCGGCGCATCCGGGTGGAGACCGAGGACCTGGCCGAGACGGTCGAGGTGCGGGTGGCGGACAACGGCATCGGCATTCCCGAGGAGGAGCTCGAGCGCATCTTCGAGCCCTTCTACCGCGTCGGCAGCACGGCCGAGGGTCGCGCCGCCGGCGCCGGCCTCGGCCTCGCCATCGTCCGCCACCTGGTCCACCGCCACCGCGGCGAGGTCGCCGTCTCGAGCCGGGTCGGCGAGGGCAGCACCTTCACCGTCACCCTGCCGGCCGCAGCCGGCGAGGCCGGACCATGAGCTCGGACCGCGGCCCGGAGACCGCGACCATCCTGGTGGTCGAGGACGACCGCGCCCTGCGCGAGGGCCTGGCCCTCAACTTCCGGCTGCGCGGCTACGCGGTCTCGACCGCCGCGGACGGCGACGCCGGCCTCGCCGCCGCCTTCGACCTGGCGCCCGACCTGGTCGTGCTCGACCTCATGCTGCCGGGCCCGAGCGGCCTCGACATCCTCGCCGAGCTGCGGCGCCGCGAGCGCGACGTGCCGGTGCTGGTGCTGACCGCGCGCGACCGCCTCGAGGACAAGCTCGAGGGGCTCGGCGAGGGGGCCGACGACTACCTCACCAAGCCCTTCCAGCTGCCCGAGCTGCTGGCCCGGGTGGAGGCGCTGCTGCGGCGCTCGCGCTCGACCCGGCGGGCCTCGGCCCGGCTCGCCTTCGGCGCGGTCGAGGTCGACCTCGACGCCCGCCGGGTGACGGTCCGGGGCGAGGAGGTGGCGCTGTCGGCGAAGGAGCTCGACCTGCTCTGCCTGCTCGCCCGCTCGCCGGGGCGCGTGCTGACGCGGGAGGCGATCCTCGACCGGGTCTGGGGCTACGGCTACGACGGCACCGCCCGCACGGTCGACAACTTCATCCGCTCCCTCCGGCAGAAGGTCGAGCCCGACCCGGCTCAGCCGCGCCACATCCTGACCGTGCGCCGGGTCGGCTACCGCTTCGAGCCCTGACGCGGCGCCGCCCCGTCGAAGGGTCACGCGAAGGACCTTGCCGGCGGCGCAGGGCAGCGCCCGGCACGGGCCGCCGTCGAGGGGCACGACGGCCGCGCGGTTCGCGGCGTCGACGGCCGGGAGGTGACGTCCCTCGGGGTCGAACGCCAGGCTCCCCCAAGCGCAGGAGCTCCCTCCGGGTGGCCAACGCCGCCGGCGCCTCCTCGCCCACCGTGAGGTCTCCGGCCGAGATGCTCCGGGTCAGCGGCTCCCCCTCGAGCGACTCCTCGACCAGGTACGACGCACCCTCGTGCTCGCCGACGTCGAAGATGGCCAGGATGCTCGGGTGGGACAGCGCCGCGGTCGGCCGCGAGGGTCATGCCGGACCCGCGGTCGGCAGCGACGAGCGTGGTCGGAATCGGAGCCGGTCAGCATCCCGACCGCGTGGTAGACTCGACCCGACATGATCCTCGAGTACCTCGCCGCCGCCCTCGAACGCGCTCACTACGAGATCATCCATGACGAGGAGCCATTCTTCGGCGAGGTGCCCGGTCTCGAAGGCGTGTGGGCGACCGGCAGCACCCTCGAGGAGTGCCGGCGCAACCTCGCCGCCGCGGTCGAGGACTGGCTGCTGCTCGGGATCAGCCGCGGCGACGCCATCCCGCCGCTGGGCGACGTGGTGGTCGAGGTGCCCGGGATCGCCGTGTGACGCGGCTCGCACCGACCACCCGGGACGAGCTGACCCGCCGTCTCCGCCGGCTGGGCTTCGCCGGTCCGCTGTCGGGCGGCCGCCACGCGTTCATGGTCCGGGGCTCCATCCGCCTGATCCTCCCGAACCCGCATCGGAGCGAGATCGGCGCCGACCTCCTCGCCCGCATCCTGAAGCAAGCGGGGAACACCCGAGAGGAGTGGTTCGACGCAGCGGAGTGATGCGCGAGAGCACGGCCACGGCCACGCGCCGGCAGTACCTTGACCGCCACCTCGCGCCCGAGCCGGGTGTCGCGCGCCCGCCACACCTCCCCCATCCCGCCCGCGCCGAGCTGGCCGAAGACCTCGTGTGGACCCAGGCGAACGCCCGGGGCGAGCGTCACCACCGCCGCTCCGCCGAGCTTGCGTCGCAGGATCGTGCAGCCACGACCCCAGTCTACTTTCGACCGCGACGAGCGGGAACGACCCGGCCGGCGAGACGGCGGCGGCGCCGATTGACAACCGACGACCCTGGCGTCAACGTCAGACGAGGACCGGCGCGCTCGGCACCCACCTGCGGGGGAGACGCGCCGAGGTCGAACCGAAGGAGAGGGACACCACCATGGGCGACAAGGGCAAGGGCAAGGACTCCGGCAAGGGCAAGAAGCCGAAGACCCCCAAGGTCGGCAACCGGCCGCACGAGAAACGGGAGCGAGAGGGAGCGCTGAAGAAGACCGGGGGGTGACGTCGAGCCCCCCAGGGCAGGGCTCGACCGGGTCGGCGGCACGCCGGAAGGCCGGCCGCGCGGCCTCCGGCCGGAGCCCGAAACCGCCCCGCAGGTCCTCGCGCCGCTCGAGCGCGGCGCCGCCGCGGCAGCGCTCGCCCCCCTGCGCCTACTCCGCCGCCATGAACGGGTAGGCGAAGTGGGTCGCCGGCACGAAGGTCTCCTTGATGGTGCGGGGGCTGACCCAGCGGTAGAGGTTGAGGGGGCCGCCGGCCTTGTCGTTGGTGCCCGAGCCCCGGGCGCCGCCGAAGGGCTGCAGGCCGACCATGGCGCCGGTGGGCTTGTCGTTGACGTAGAAGTTGCCGGCGGCGTGGCGCAGCGCCTGGCAGGCCGCGACGAAGGCGTAGCGGTCGCGGGCGAACACGGCGCCGGTGAGGGCGTAGGGCGAGGTCTGGTCGCACAGGGCGAGGGTCTGCTGGTACTCTGCGTCGTCGTAGACGAAGACCGTCATCACCGGGCCGAAGATCTCCTCCTCCATGGTCACGAAGTGGGGGTCGTCGGTGCGCAGGATGGTCGGCTGGACGTAGTAGCCGGTGGACTTGTCGCCCTCGCCGCCGGTGACGACCTCGACCCCGCTCGCCGCCCTGGCGCGACGGATGTAGCCCATGATGGTGTCGTACGAGGCCTCGTCGATGACCGCGTTGACGAAGTTGGAGAAGTCGCGCACGTCGCCGACGCGGATCTCGGCCACCATCTCGCGCAGCAGCTCCCGGATTCGCGGCCACAGCGAGCGCGGGATGTAGGCGCGCGAGGCGGCCGAGCACTTCTGCCCCTGGTACTCGAAGGCGCCGCGGACGATCGCCGTCGCCACCTCGGCCGGCTCGGCCGAGGCGTGGACGAAGACGAAGTCCTTGCCGCCGGTCTCGCCGACGATGCGCGGGTAGGTGCGGAGATTCTCGAGGTTGGCCGCGACCGTCCGCCAGAGGGAGTTGAAGGTGGCGTTGGAGCCGGTGAAGTGGACGCCGGCGAGGTCGCGGTGGGCGAGGGCGATGCCGCCGATCAGGGCGCCGCTGCCGGGCACGAAGTTGACCACCCCGTCGGGCAGCCCGGCCTCCTGGAGGACCTTCATCAGGTAGTAGTTCGACAGCAGGGAGGTGGTCGCCGGCTTCCACACCGTGGCGTTGCCCATCAGCGCCACCGACAGGTTGAGGTTCGAGGCGATGGCGGTGAAGTTGAAGGGGCTGACGGTGAGGACGAAGCCCTCGAGCGGCCGGTACTCGATGCGGTTGAGCTGGTCCATGCCGCTCCGCGGCTGGTCGGCGTAGATCCTCGAGGCGAAGTAGACGTTGTAGCGGAGAAAGTCGACGACCTCGCAGGCCGCGTCGATCTCGGCCTGGAGCGCGTTCTTGCCCTGGCCCAACATGGTCGCGGCGTTGAGGAGATCGCGGTGCTTCTTGGCCAGGAGCTCGGCCGCCTTGAGGGTGATCGAGGCCCGCTCGACCCAGGACAGCGTCTCCCACACCCGGTGGGCCTCGAGCGCCGCGGCGATGGCGAGCTCGACCTCCCGCTCGCCCGCCGTGTGGTAGGTAGCGAGTACGTGGCCGTGGTCGCACGGCATGACCACGGTGCCGGTCCGGCCGGTGCGCACCTCCTTGCCGCCAATCACGAGCGGGATCTCGACCTCGGTCGCGGCCTGGCGCGCCAGCTCGGCCTTGAGGCGGGCGCGGGCCGGTGAGCCCGGGGCGTACGCCTCGATCGGCTCGTTGGCGGGGACGTCGAAGGTGAAGACGGTGTTGTTCATGGCGTTCTCCCCATCCGGGCCGCGTCCGGTGCGGCCACCCGACGAGCATAGGACCAACACCTCCATGATTGAAGTGAATGTTGTTTGACTCTCGCATGAAAACTGCTCATGATCGAGGCTGACGGAGGACGCCCCATGCCGCTCGACCTCAACCAGCTCCGCACCTTCCTCGGGCTGGCGCGCCACCGGGGCCACACCCGGGCGGCCGCCCACCTCCACGTCACCCAGAGCGCCGTCAGCCACGCCGTCCGCAAGCTGGAGAGGAGCCTCGGCCGCCGGCTCGTCGAGTCGAGCGGGCGCCGCTTCGCGCTCACCGCCGAGGGACGGTTCCTCCACCAGGCGTGCGAGCGGATCTTCCGCGAGGTGGAGGAGGTCGAGCGTCACCTGCGGCCGGGCTCGCTCGGGGCCACGACGCGGGTCGTGCTCGGCGCCACCGTCGAGTTCGGCACCACCGTCCTGATCCGGAAGATGCGGCCCTTCCTCGACGCCCACCCCGAGCTGCACGTGGACTTCCACTTCTCCCACGACCTCGTCCAGCCGCTCCTGCGCGACGAGGTCGACCTGGCGGTCGACTGCCGCTTCCACCCCCACCCGTCGGTGGAGTCGACGCCACTGTTCCGCGAGACCTGGGCGGTCATCGCCTCGCCCGACTTCCTGGCCAGGCAGGCGGTGCGCTCACCTCGCGACCTGGAGCCGCTGCCGGTCCTGTCCATGGACCGCGACGGCGAGTGGTGGGCCAACCTGCTCGAGGCCCTGACCGACCGGGAGCGGCCCGTGCTCAGGCGGCTGGTGGTCGTCAACCACGTCCGCGGCATCGTCAACGCCGCCCTGAACGGCATCGGCGTCGGCCTCGTCCCCCGCTACTCCGTGCTGCGGGAGCTCGCCTCGGGCGCCCTGGTGCCGCTGTTCCCCGGCCTGAGCCTGCTCGAGGACGAGTTCCGCATCTTCCAGAAGCGATGGCGCGCCCGCCGGGAGACGAACCGCGCCGTGGTCGCCTACCTCGAGGGCCTTGACGCGGCCGAGCTCGGCGAGCCCGCGCCCGCCTGAGGCGCGGGGGCGGCGCGGCGGGCCCGGGTCGACCGC
>CAYTJW010000330.1:0-6056 GCA_964438135.1 uncultured Thermoanaerobaculia bacterium | reverse complement strand
CGCGCCGCGGCGGAGCAGGCCGGCGAGACGCACGGGGCTGGCGGCCCCGGCGTGCCACCAGGCCACCGTCGCCGCGTGCCAGAGCAGGGTCCACAGCCACAGCGCCAGGCCCCCGGCCGCCGCCGCCACCAGCAGCGCCGTCGCCTCGTCCTCGACCGCCAGGGCGGCGACCAGCAGGGCGTCCTCGCTGCCGGCCTCGAGCGCCCCGAGCGGCGCGACGACCGTCGCCTCGAGCACCACCCGCGCCGGGGTCAGGGCGAGCAGGGGCGCCAGCCACATTGCCACCAGCAGCGGGCGCAGGCCGAGCGCCAGGGCCAGGCCGCGCCGGGCCGAGGGCGGCCGCCTCAGCTCCACGGCAGCCACAGCAGCTCCAGGGCGGCAACGAGGTCGGCCAGCCACCACAGCAGGCTCCGGGCCGCTCCCCGGTCGGGCTCCGCCCGCCAGGCGTTGTCCGCGCGGTCCACCTCCAGCGCCCACACCCCGTCCGGGTCGACCGCCACCCGCTCGAGCCGGGCGGGGGACTCGAGCGACCAGCTCGGGCGCGAGACGTCGCCTTCCCAGGTCCGCCGCTCGACCCGGCCGTCCGCCCAGGTCAGCTCGACCTCGACCGGGGCGACGAAGTCGCCCTGCCTCTCCAGGCCGACCTCGGCCCGCCAGGCCGGCGCCGCCCCGCTCGCCGTCCTCCCCAGCCGCCGCTGGTGGACAGCGGTCACGGCCCAGTCGGGCACCGCCCGACCGCGCACGGCCTGGTCGAAGAACCACCCCAGCTCCCGGCCGGAGGTCTCGGCGAGGACCGCCTCCAGGTCGGCGCCGGTCGGGTGGCGGAAGCGGAAGCGGTCGACGTAGGCGCGCAGGCCGCGGGCCAGCGCCTCCTCGCCGAGCACCCCCTCGAGGGTGCGCAGCACCACCGCCGCCTTGCCGTAGGAGGCGCGGAAGTAGGCACCCCGGCTGGGGTACTCCCAGGAGGGCAGGTCGAGCTCGAGCGACGCGCCCGAGGTGCCCAGCCACGCCCGCTGGAGCGCCCACGGGTGCTCGACCGCCAGCATCCCCGGCACCAACCGGTCGCGGGACAGCGCCGCCAGGAAGGACACCTCGACGTAGCTGGCGAGACCCTCGTCCAGCCACGCCTCCTCGGCCTCGTTCGACGCCAGCAGGCCGTAGAAGACCTGGTGGGCGAGCTCGTGCACGGTGACGGTCTCGACCCACGGCCAGGAGGAGAGCGGCGGCCGGCTCATGAGCCGGCTGGCGCCGGTGGTGATGAGGGTCGGGTACTCCATGCCCCCCGCCTCCTCGGCGGTCGGCGGCGGCGACACGACCGTCAGCTGGGGGTAGGGGTACGGCCCGTAGCGCAGGCCGCACCAGGCCAGGGCCAGACGCGCCGCCGCGAGCATCCGCGGCGCCAGGGCCGCCTGGTCGCGCGGCAGCACCAGGACCAGGCGCACCGGCGCCAGCTCGAGCTCCGCCGCGCCCACGCCGAGCAGCCGCCCGGTCTCCTCCAGCCACCGCGGGGGGACGTCGCGGCCGGGGTCGAGCTCCCCCTCGACCGTCGTCATCAGCTCCCCGGGCGCGGCCGTCCAGGCGAAGTCGTGGACCCGGTCGGCGCGGAACGTCACCCGCTGCCAGGGCCGGCCGTCGACCGTCAGGGGCGAGCGGCCCACCTCCACGCCGGTGGCCGCCACGACCCACCCGGCCGGCACCTCGACCTCCACCCGGTAGCTGCCGAAGTCGGCGTAGAACTCACTCTCGGCGTGGAGCTGGTGGCAGCTCCACCCGTCGTCCTCGAGCACCCCGAGCTTGGGGAACCACTGGCCGACGAGGTGGAAGTCGCCGGCGAAGCCGGTCCGCGCGACGACCCAGGGCAGCTGCGCCTCGAAGGCCAGGTCCAGCTCGACGCGGGCGCCGGGTCGGAGCGGCTGCGGCAGGGGCACCCGGGCGACGGTCGCGTCGTCGGGGTTGTCGTCGTCGGGCCGGATCAGCTCGAGGCCGGGCAGCAGGTCGGTGCCGTCGGCGGTGGCGAGGGCCGTGACCCGGGTCGAGCCCCACCCCGTCCCGGCCGGGCGGTGGCGGCGGAAGGGCGACGAACCCAGCTCGCGCATGAAGGTCGTGCTCTCGCCCGCGAAGGCGTTGAGGTAGAGGTGGAGCTGCAGCTCCGAGGTCGGCGCGGCCGAGGCGTTGCGGAAGCGGATGCGCTCCGCCCCCTGCAGGCGGTGGGTCGCGGGGTCCAGCCGGACCGAGATGTCGTAGCTCGCCACCGGCTCGACCGCGCTCGCGCCGGCGGCGAGGAGCAGGACCACGCCCGGCCCGAGGAGGAACGCGAACGCCCGCCACACGGCGGGAGTGTACCGGAGACGCCCACCCCCAGGGGCGAGGGGTCCGCCGCCCCACCCCGGGCGATGAAACAAAGGGCGCCGGCTCCCCTCACGTCGAGGGGCGTGCCGGGCGCCCTGCCCGCTCCGGGCCTCGCCGCGCGCTCGCGGCCGGTCTGGCCGCGGCGCAGTCGCGCGCGCGAGAAGCCTACAGCTTCTCCTTCAGGGTCTTGGAGACCTTGAAGCGGACGGTCTTGGACGCGGCGATCTTGATCGCCTTGCCGGTCGCGGGGTTGCGGCCCTGGCGCGCCTTGCGGGTCGCCACCTGGAAGGTGCCGAAGCCGGGCACCGAGACCTTCCCTTCCTTCTTCAGGAACTTGCCCATCTCCTCGAACAGGTACTCGTAGCAAAGGGCGACCTTGGTCTTGGGCAATCCCACCAGCTCCGCGATCCGATCCACAAGCTCAGCTTTGCCTGCCATGAGACCTCCTTGGTTCTCTCGCGCCACCAACGGTAGCGCGGCCGCTGCGCGGGGTCAAGGGGAGAAGGGGCTCGAATCCAGGCGGAACGGGCCCCGTGGCGCCCACGACCTCAAGTGGTCCGCATGCCGGCATAGGTGACCACCTGGTTTCGACCTGCCCGCTTCGCCTCCAGCAGGGCGGCGTCCGCCCGCCACACGCACTCCATCGGGTCGGTCGACGCCTCGAGGTCGGTCGAGGCCGCCACGCCGAGGGACGCGGTGTAGCCCACGTCGCGGCCGTCGATGCGGACCCGGCGCCGCTCGATGGTGCGGCGGATGCGCTCCGCCACCGCCGCGGCCTCGGCCGACGACGCGTCGGGCAGCAGGATCACGAACTCCTCGCCGCCGTAGCGGGCGCCCACGTCGGTGGACCGCAACGAGCCCTGCAGCACCGTCGCCAGGTCGCCCAGCACCTGGTCGCCGGCCTTGTGACCCAGCTCGTCGTTGACCTTCTTGAAGCGGTCGAGGTCGAGCATGATCACGGCGAAGCGGGTGCCCCGCGCCGCCGCCGAGCGCAACGCCCGCTCGAAGTAGCGCCGAATCGCGAGCCCGGTCAGCGGGTCGGTGTTGGCCAGCCGGTACAGCCAGGCGTTGGCCAGCGCCGCCCCGGCCTGCTGGCAGACGGTCTCGAGCAGCACCAGGCGCTGGGTCGGCAGGGCGCGCGTCGTGGCGATGTCGAGGCGGAGGCGGATCGACGCCGGGTCGACGCCGGCCAGGTCGCGGGTGAAGACCAGGAGGTCCGAGAGCTCGGCGAAGAGCCCCTCCGGCCGCGCCTCGGTGTCCAGGATCAGCTCGGGGCTGGGGGCGCCGCGGTCGCCCGAGGAGTCGAAGGCGAAGACCTGGGGCGAGCGTTCGCCGGGGTCGCGCACGATCACCAGCATGCTCTCGAACTCGAGCAGCTCCCTCAGGATGGCGCGGAACCGCCGCACCACCTCGCCGAGGTCGAGGGTGCCGGCCAGGTTGGCACCGGCGCGGTGCAGGAGCTCGACGTCGTCGAGCCGCAGCTTGAGGCTCTCGCGGTCGCGCCAGGAGCGGAAGCCGAGCAGCGCCCCGACCAGGTAGAGCCAGCCGAGCAGGGCGAAGGCCGGCCAGCCGAGACGGACCTGGGTCACGGCCAGGAGCAGGGCCGCCGGCAACGCCAGGAACTCGACCAGGGCCGAGGCCGCCACGGGCAGCCGCAGGGAGGCGACGACGTCGTCGCCGATCCAGGCCGAGACCGCCAGGCTGGCGAGGTTCTGCAGCAGGTAGACGCCGACGGTCAGGACCACGCTCGCGCCGAGGGTGCCGAGGGTGACCACCCCCACCGGCGGCGCGAGGTCGAACAGGGCGAAGGCCACCGAGGCGGCAGCGACGTACGCCAGCGCGCCGACGGCGGCGGTGAACAGCGACCGCGCCAGCCGCAGGGGCGCCGGCACGTCCCGCGCGTACCGGAACCACGGCAGCACCTCCCGCGTCAGCGACGCCACCAGCAGCACCCCGGTCACCACCGCTGCCGCCGCGGCGGCGCCCGCCAGCAGCGCCACCGCCAGCAGGTAGCCGACGCCGAGGGAGACGTTGGTGTAGGACACCCGGACCGGGAAGTACTCGGCGAGGAGGGCCAGCGCCGCCAGCACCACCACCGGCGCCCACGAGGCGGGGGCCCGCCACGAGTGGGCGACCAGCACCGCGGCCAGGGCCGCGGCCCCCACCCCCATGGCCAGGTAGGCGACCAGCAGGCGGCGCGAGCGGGCGGTCGGCCGGGGCAGCCCGCGGCCGCTGACCGGGTCCCACCCCGACAGGGTGAAGTCGCTGCCGACCTCTGCTGGCTCGTCCCAGACCCCGGTGCCCACGCCTTCCCCCGCCTGGCTCCGCCCCAGAGTAGCAGAGCGGGCCGGGCAACGGGGCGGCCGCATGCCCTCGCCGTGGGCGAGGTCCAGGACCAGGTCGAGGAACAGGTCCAGGTCCAGGTCCACGTCCAGGTCCACGTCGAGGTCCACGTCGAGGTCCACGTCCACGTCGACGTTGGGCCGCGAGCAACCGCTGCGATGCACGTCTCGACCGGCCGGGAGGACCCCGCTAGCATGGCGCCCATGAAGGACGCCTCCGCTCCCGTTCGCGACTGGCCGCTGGTGGAGGAGCGCGTCGTCGCGCGCTACTCGATCTTCACCCTGTGCTCGAGCCTCCGCTCCTCGCCGACCTCGGGCCAGCAGCACGAGCTCCTCCGCCTCGACTGCCCGGACTGGGTCAACGTCGTCGCCCTGACCGCGGCCGGGGAGCTGGTCCTGGTCGAGCAGTTCCGGCATGGCACCGGCCGGGTCACGGTCGAGATCCCGGGCGGCGCCGTCGACCCGGGCGAGTCGCCCCAGGACGCCGCCCTGCGCGAGCTCGACGAGGAGACCGGCTACCGGTCGACCTCGCTCCACCTGCTGGGGGTGGTGGAGCCCAACCCGGCCTTCCAGTCGAACCGCTGCTGGACCTTCCTGGCCGTCGCCTGCCGGCCGGTCGGTCGCTGCCGGCCGGACCCGGGCGAGGAGATCGCGGTTCGCCTCGTGCCTCCCGCGGAGCTCGGCCGCCTGATCGACCGCGGCGTGATCCGCCACGCCCTGGTGGTCGCCGCCCACGACCACCTGCAGCGGGCCGCCCGCCGGGGCGAGCCGTGGCTGCCGCCGGGGCTGGCGGAGCGGGCCTGAGGCGGCCCCGCCTGCCACCCTGTGTGGCCAGGCGCCGGCGCTGCTATCCTCGACGCCGGGTGGACCGCGATCCGACCGTGACCCTGCCGAGCCCCGCCCCCGGCCAGGCGCCGGCGGCGCTGGCCCTGGTCACGCCGCTCGCGCTGGTGGCCGGCGTCGCCCTGCTGCAGTCCTCGACGCCGTGGGTCGGGACCCGCCACGAGCTGCTGGTGCTGGCCGGCGCCAACGCGTTCCTCGCCCTGCTGTCGGCGTCCTTCTTCCACCTCCGCTGGCGCGCCCTCCGCGACCCCGTCGACCGCACCCTCCGCAACGTGTTCGTGCCAGTCGCGCTGCACTTCGCGCTGCGGCTGGCGCTGGAGCCGCTCGCCCTCGGCCCGGACGCCCTGGCCGCCACCGTCCGGACCTCGTGGGTCGTCACCCAGGGCGCCGCCGCCCTGCTGGTCGTCGACACCTTCTGGAGCGGGCGCCGCCCGAGCCTCCGCCGCCGCCTCGGGACGGCGGCCGCCGTCCTCGCCCTGGCCGCCACCGTGGCCGCCGCGGCCGTCGGCCTGGGCCGCCTCC
>CAYTJW010000329.1:0-6076 GCA_964438135.1 uncultured Thermoanaerobaculia bacterium | reverse complement strand
ACGTTATCCCCCGTAGTAGCTACTGCAGCCGCGCCGCTGAACGCGAGCGTTAGGCCGACTCACCGAGGAATGACCGACCTGCACCATCTCCTCGAGCGCCTCCGAGCGGGGCTCGCCGCCTCCGGCCAGGGCTCGTACCGGCGGGGTCTCCCGGCACCACGGGCACGATCGGACCTCCACGCGGCACGAATGGGCCTTCGCGAACTCGTCACACGTGATGCATCCGTCGAAGCGTGGCGCGCCCTCTCCCTTGCAGAGGAGGCATTCCTCGATTACCCCGCCGCGGTTCGAGCCCTGGAGGCCGCGGTAGCGGCGTCTCAATGCCCAGACCGAAGGGACCTCAAACGACTGCATCAACTCCGCGAGTCAGCGGCGCGCTGGCGGTCGCTCGCCCTCACCCCGAACCAACTGGCGGCTCTCGCCACGCACCTGCGCGAGCGGCTCGCCGTAACGCCTTGTGACCATTCCCTTCGGAACACTCGCGAATGGCTGTCCGACCACGCGATTGCCTCAGTTGACGACATCATCCGAGGCATCGAACAAACCGGTGGCTACTGCGACTGTGAGGTCGTCCTCAACGTCGTGTGAGGAAGGGGGGCGGCCTAACACCGCCTTGCAGCAGACAGGCGCTGTTGTCCCGGGCCTTGCAACCACCCAACCCACCACCCGCAAGGCCCGGTCCAATCCGGCCCTGCGGACCTCCTTCAACAAGGGGAACGTCTGGGTTCATGCGGCTTTGATTGCTCAGATGCACGGCCTCTAGAGGAACCATTTCCACGGCGTTCCTTCGGCTCCAACATCCAACTTCGCCATCAGGCCCCCATCCCCTCCCCTCAACCCCGATCGACATGCCCGCGCGTCAAACAGCGCGTTGCAGCGGACGCGGCTGCTTCCTGGTCTCTCTGACAGGGTCACCATTCGGCAACGTGCCGTCCTGCAGCAGCGGCTGCGGCCTCGCCGCTTAACGCCAGCATTGGGCAGCCTACTCGAGGACCGTGGTATTCTCCTGGCATGAGCACGAAAGCCGATGCCGTGCTTACCCTCGCCCTTGACCTCCCCGAGCGAGATCGGGCAGAGATTGCAGCGGCTCTCTTCGACAGCATCGAACCTCCGACCGAGGCTGAAGTCGAAGAGGCATGGCGTCAGGAGGTTGCGAGGCGCGTAGCCGCACTTGATGCCGGTGACGCACGACTGGTTCCTTGGGAACTAGTCCGTGACCGACTTGTCATGAGGCTCGATGAGCGGCGCAAGGGTTGAGCTTCTTCCCGAAGCCCAGCTGGAGGTAGAGGAAGCAATCGACTGGTATCTGGCTCGAAGCGTGCGGGCCGCGGAAGCCCTTCTCCGCGAGTTCGACCGGGGCTTCGATCGCATCCGCCGTAACCCGAGTTCCTGCCCACCTTTTGAGGCTGGGACCCGTCGGTACATCCTCGCGAAGTACCCGTACAGCATCATCTTTCGCCAGAGTCGAGAGAACCTCGAGATCGTGGCTATCGCTCACCACAAGCGCAGACCCCGGTACTGGATCGCTCGGTAGAGGCTGCCTAACCGCTAGGTGACGAGCTTCCCCCTCTGACGGATGAGGTCCCGGATGGGGCGGGTGGCCGCGCCGACGGAATCCGGACACTCATTCCGACGGAAGGTGGACAGTGATTCCGATCGAAGGTGGACAGTGATTCCGACGTGAAGCTGGACGGTTTGGGCGGGGTCGTCGGAATGGGTGTCCAGGATGGATCGGAATCGGTGACCAGGATCGATCGGAATGGCGGACGGGGATGGTGACTCTCGCGGCGGGGCATGGTCTCGTGGTCCTCGAGGAGGGGACGGGGCATGCCTGCGGAGAGGATATCCATGAGGAAGATCAGGGAGATACTGCGACTGAAGTGGGTCTGTGGGCTGTCCCATCGGCGGGTGAGCAGGAGCTGTGGGCTGGCGCACGGGACGATCGGTGACTACCTGCTGCGGGCGTCGACCGCGGGGCTGACCTGGGGCAGGGTCGAGGGGATGGACGACGGCGAGCTGGAGCGGTTGCTCTTTCCCCCGCCGGCGGCGAGGGGTGCGAGTGGGCGGTCTCTGCCGGACTGGGCTGTCGTGAGCCGTGAGCTGCGGCGCAAGGGTGTGACCCTGGCCCTGCTGTGGCAGGAGTACAAGGAGCGGGTTCCGGAGGGGCTGCAGTACAGCCGGTTTTGCGACCTGTATCGGGAGTGGAAGGGCCAAATGGCGGTCACGATGCGGCAGGAGCACCGGGCCGGCGAGAAGACCTTCGTGGACTACGCCGGACCGACGGTGGACGTCGCCGACCCGGCGACCGGCGAGGTGAGGGCGGCGGCGATCTTCGTGGCGGTGCTGGGCGCCTCGAGCTACGCCTATGCCGAGGCGACCTGGGGGCAGGGCCTGGCGGATTGGATCGGCTCGCACGTGCGGGCGTTCGAGTTCTTCGGGGGTGTCACGGAGATCGTGGTGCCGGACAACCCGAGGTCAGGGGTGACACGGGCGTGCCGGTACGAGCCGGACCTCAACCCGACCTACCACGAGATGGCGCGGCACTACGGCACCGCGGTGATACCGGCCCGGCCGCGCAAGCCCAGGGACAAGGCCAAGGTGGAGTCGGGCGTGCTCCTGGTCGAGCGGTGGGTCCTGGCCTGCCTGCGCAACCGGACCTTCTTCAGCCTAGCGGAGCTCAACGCCGAGATGCGGGGTCTGCTGGCGAAGCTGAACGACCGGCCGATGCGGGCGCTGAAGGTGTCGCGGCGGGAGCTGTACGAGAGCCTTGATCGGCCGTCGCTGAAGGCGCTGCCGGAGGAGCGGTTCGAGTTTGCCGAGTGGGGCAAGGCGCGGGTCAACATCGACTACCACGTCGAGGTGGAGGGGCACTACTACAGCGTGCCGTACCAGCTGGTGAGGAAGGAGGTGGACGTCCGGGTCAGTGCGTCGACCGTGGAGTGCTTCTTCAGGGGGAAGAGGGTAGCGGCTCATGTGCGGAGCCGGAAGCGGGGCCACCACACCACGGTGCGTGAGCACATGCCGCCGGCGCACCAGGCGCAGGCGGAGTGGACACCCCAGCGGCTGGTCCGGTGGGCAAGAGAGGTCGGGCCCTCGGCCGCGGCCGTGGTGGAGCAGATCATGGGCTCGAGGGCTCACCCGCAGCAGGGGTTTCGACCGTGTCTGGGTCTTCTGCGGCTGGGCAAGCGGTACGGCAACGACCGGCTCGAGGCGGCGTGCGCTCGGGCGGTGCTGATCCGGAGCGCGTCGTACCGGAGCGTCAAGTCGATCCTCGAGACGCGGCTCGACGAGCAGCCCCTGCTGGTGGCGCCGGCGGCCAGCGACGTGATCGAGCACCAGAATATCCGTGGCCCGGAGTACTACCGATGAGGAGGCCGCCATGCTGATCCACCCTATCCTGGAGAAGCTGCACGCCCTACGTCTGACCGGCATGGCCCGGGCGATGGAGGAGCAGCTCAAGATGCCGGGAGCCGCCGGCCTCACCTTCGAGGACCGGCTCGGCTTGCTCGTCGAGCGGGAGGAAACGGAGAGGGCCAGCCGTCGCCTGAAGACCCGCCTCCACACGGCCAAGCTGCGACAGAGCGCATGCTTCGAGAGCCTCGACCTGCGCTACCCCCGCAACCTGGATCGTGGCTTGATGCTCGAGCTCGCCTCCTGTCGCTGGATCGCAGAGCACCACAACCTGCTGATCACTGGCAAGACCGGCGTGGGCAAGACCTACGTGGCCTGTGCTCTCGCCCACAAGGCGTGCCTAGAGGGCGCGAGCGCCCAGTACCTCCACCTGCCCAAGCTCTTCCGGGAGCTGGCCGCCGCCAGGGGCGACGGCCGCCACGGCAAGCTCCTCGCGGCGTACGCCCGCATCGACCTGCTCGTCCTCGACGACTGGGGCCTGGTCCCCTTCGGCGACACCGAGCGCCGCGACGTCTACGAGATCCTCGAGGACCGTCACGGGCTGCGCTCCACCATCGTCACCAGTCAGCTGCCGGTGGCCAAGTGGCACCGAACGATCGGCGACCCGACCCTGGCCGACTCGATCCTCGACCGGCTCACCAGCAACGCCTATCGGATCGAGCTGGACGGCGAGTCGATGCGACCGAAACGCCACGCCTCGGTGCCGCCCGAGGGCCAGGAGGCTCAGCCATGACCGGCCGCCAGCGCGACCGGCGCGCTGGCGGCCGGGCACCCGCGCGGCTGTGGAGCTGCCGGAGCTGCCGGGACCTGTGGACGGCTGTGGAAGATGACTTCCACACCCGCCCACAGGATCCCTGGAAAACGCTGCGCGTTTTCCTCAGCTCCTTGGAAAACCCGGCCCCCACCCGGACCACCCCCCGGGTTTCCCACAGCACCACAGCCTCGACGACGACGATGAACACGGCTAACCTGATCTCGGACGAAAGGAGGGCGTTCTCGAGCCCGATGGTGGACACTACCAACCCAGGGAGTCACACCGCGTCGCTTCGCTCCGGCTCCTGTCCACCTTCAATCGGAATCGCTGTCCAGATTCGTCGGATTGCGCAGCGGGTCTCCCGCGGGTAGATGAAGGCCTCCGGGAAGTCCCCCGAGCGCAGCAGCCGTGCCAGCGTCAACGCGTCCCGGCGGTCGGTCTTGACCTTCGCCTTGGTGATCATCGCGAGCTTGAGAGGGTGGCCGAGGTGGACCTCGTGCCCCGCGTCCTGAAGACCGTCCACCAACCAGTACCAGTTGAACGTGCTCTCCACCGCCACTGGGATACCGCTCCCGAACGGCTCCAGAACCCGCAGAATGTCCTCGATCCTGTTCGGCACCTTCCGGTTGACCAGTCCCTTGCCCTCAGCGTCGATCACGCACACCTGCGACGACCTCGAATGCAAGTCCACTCCGCAGTACACTCCCATCGGGTGACCTCCTTTCATCAATCCCCGTGGCACGATGCCACGACCCCTGGAGGTCGCCTCTACTCATTTCCCGCGCGTTGCAGCGGACGCGGCTGCTACCTGGTTCGCAGCAAGGCTCTCCAATCGTGAACGTTATCCCCCGTAGTAGCTACTGCAGCCGCGCCGCTGAACGCGAGCGTTAGGCATCGCCCCTGAAGGACTGGAACGCCAGTGATGACCACGCTTCACGACCTCTTCGACACGCATGCAGTGGCCTCGTACGACAAGCAGCTTTGTCTCGCCGACGTGGTGGGTGAGCGAAGCTGGAGCGCAGATCCCCGGAAAGGCCTGATTCGCTTCGGAAGCGACCTTGAGTTCGCTGCTCAGGTCGTTGGCACTCAATCGGACATCGACAACACCTGGCTCTGGGCTTGGGCCAACCAGCAGTCCGCGCTACCACCAGACGTGCTGATGGCAGCGGAGCACGTCAGGCGTGTCGGCTGCGATCTCGGCATACCTGAACTGCAGACACCGAAGTTCGAGCTGGTGGACTTCGATGGGCACTTCATGGCAATGGTGACCTCGGGCATCTGCCAAGCTGACTGCTGAGCCTGTTTCAAAACCCCTGTCATCCCGAGGAGACCCGCAGGGTCGACGAGGGATCCCTCGCGGGGGACCCATGGCGAGACGGCCAGCAAGAAGCGATGTCGCCGTGGCAAGCTCTTTCTCCACAAAGGATTCCTCGCCCGAGCACGCCCGCCCGCCCAGCCCGGGCTCGGAATGACAGGGAGCTGGAGGGCGCCCGCCGGAGCACCACGGAAGGTCACAGACGTCCGTGGAAGGGCGTTTTGCAAGAGGCTCTGCTACTACCGCGCCCCATACGAAGGAGGCGCAGCGTTCCTGCTCGTCCAGGACGCCAAGGTAGTCCGCGCCCGAGCCGATTTCTCGGCTCAGTCAGTGGTCAACCGATTCACGGACTTTATCTGCCACTGGGACGCCAACCATCGTCACGCCCTCGAGGCATACTTGCGCTACAAAGGCTACTCGTTCGTCGTTGCCGGTTCCGTTCTCCGCGCTTCATCACCAAAGGGCCAGAGCCTCACAGCGCGATTCGATGACTTGGGCAGGCTCAGTCGCATCGAAGCAGTGATCTCACCTCCGCGCCAGAGCCAGACCTCCTGACACGCGGAGGTCAAAGTTCTCTGGTACAGGGGGTTGACAAC
>CAYTJW010000328.1:0-6079 GCA_964438135.1 uncultured Thermoanaerobaculia bacterium | reverse complement strand
CCCGAGCTGGCCGCGGAGTGGCAGCGGCGGCTCGAGCGGCGGCTGCCCGACGGCTGGCAGGAGGCGATGCCGGCGTTCGCGGCCGAGCCGCGCGGGGTCGAGACCCGGGCCGCCTCGGGCCAGGTGCTGAACGCGCTCGCCTCCCGCCTGCCGGAGCTCCTCGGCGGCGCCGCCGACCTCGGCAGCTCGACCAAGACCCCGCTCAAGGGTGAAGGCAGCGTCGCCGCCGGGCGCTGGGGGGAGCGCAACCTGCACTTCGGCATCCGCGAGCACGCCATGGGCTCGATCCTGAACGGCCTCTCCCTGCACGGCGGCCTGCGCCCGTTCGGGTCGACCTTCCTGGTCTTCTCCGACTACATGCGCCCGGCCATCCGCCTCGCCAGCCTGATGCGGCAGCCGGTGGTCTACGTCTTCACCCACGACTCGATCTGGGTCGGCGAGGACGGGCCCACCCACCAGCCCGTCGAGCACCTGCTCGCCCTCCGCTCCATCCCCGACCTGGTCGTGCTGCGCCCGGCCGACGCGGTCGAGACCGCGGCCGCCTGGCAGGTGGCGCTCGAGAGCCGCGACGCCCCCGTGGCCCTGGTGCTGTCGCGGCAGCGACTGCCGGTGCTGGCCGGGCCGGCGGCCGAGCGAGCCCGGGCCGGCGTGCCGCGCGGCGGCTACGTGCTGGAGGAGGCCGCGGGCGGGCCGCCGCAGGTGGTCCTGATCGGCACCGGCTCCGAGGTCCAGCTCGCCACCGAGGCGCGCGCACGCCTGGCCGAGCGGGGGGTGCGGGCGCGGGTGGTGTCGCTGCCGTCGTGGGAGCTGTTCGCCGCCCAGCCGGCCGCCTACCGCGAGCAGGTCCTGCCGGTCGCGGTGCCGCGGGTGGCGGTCGAGGCCGGCCGCACCCTCGGCTGGCGCGACCTGGTCGGCGAGCGCGGGGCAGTGATCGGCGTCGACCGCTTCGGCGCCTCCGCCCCGGGCGAGGTGGTGGCCGAGAGGCTCGGCCTGACGGCCGAGGCCGTGACCGGTGCGGCGCTGGCGCTGGTCGGTCTATCATGACCTGACCCGGGCGCCGAGCGCCCGGGAGCAACGCCCGAAGGAGGCAGGACGATGAGCAGCATCACGCGGCTGTGGCGCGAGCATGGCCAGGCGATCTGGCTCGACTTCATCCGCCGCGACCTGCTGGCGAGCGGCGGGCTCGCCCGGCTGGCGGCCGACGACGGCATCCGCGGCGTGACCTCCAACCCGTCGATCTTCCAGCAGGCGATCGCCGGCAGCCACGAGTACGACCAGGCGATCGAGGACGAGCTGCGCCGGCGGCCGGGGGTCGGCACCGAGGGCCTGTACGAGGCCCTCGCCATCGCCGACATCCGCCAGGCGGCCGACGTCCTCCGCCCGGTCTACGAGGAGAGCGGCGGCAGCGACGGCTTCGTCAGCCTGGAGGTGTCGCCGCGGCTGGCCGCGGACTCGGCCGCCACCGTCGCCGAGGCGCTCAGGCTGTGGCGGGAGGTGGCGCGGCCCAACCTGATGGTCAAGGTGCCGGCGACCGACGCCGGCGTGGTCGCGATCGAGGCCCTGCTGGCCGAGTCCGTCAACGTCAACGCCACCCTGATCTTCTCCCTCCGCCACTACCAGGGGGTGGCCCACGCCTACCTGCGCGGCCTCGAGCGGGCCGCCGCCCCCGACCGGGTCGCCTCGGTGGCGTCGTTCTTCGTCAGCCGGGTGGACAGCTCGGTCGACGCGGAGCTCGAGCGGCTGGCCACGCCGGAGGCCCTGGCCAGCCGGGGCCAGGCCGCGGTCGCCAACGCCGCCGTCGCCTACCGCATGTTCCGCGACCTCTTCCACGGCCAGCCGTTCGGCGCCCTGGCCCGCCGCGGCGCCCGCGTGCAGCGGCCGCTGTGGGCCTCGACCAGCACCAAGAACCCCGCCTACCGGGACGTCAAGTACGTCGAGGAGCTGATCGGGCCGGAGACGGTCAACACCGTCCCCCTCGCCACCCTCGACGCGTTCCGCGACCACGGCCGGCCGCAGCCCGGCCTGGAGGCGGCGCTGACCTCGTGCGACGCCGCCCTGGCCCGGCTCGAGCGCCTCGGCGTCGACCTCGCCGCGGTCACCGAGCGCCTGCAGGTGGACGGCGTGGCGGCCTTCGCCGCCTCCTTCGAGACCCTCCTCCAGGCCCTCGACGCCCGCCGCCGCGGCGGACCGGCCTAGAGACCCGGGGGCCGGCATGTGCGGCATCATCGGCTACGTCGGCACCGACGAGGTGGTGCCGATCCTGCTCGACGGGCTGCGGCGCATGGAGTACCGCGGCTACGACTCGGCCGGCCTGGCGGTGGCCGACGCCGGGCGCATCCAGCTGCTGCGCGCGGCGGGCAAGCTCTCGAACCTGGAGCAACTGGCCTACCAGAGCCCGCTCCACGGCCGCCTCGGCATCGGCCACACCCGCTGGGCCACCCACGGCGCGCCGACGGTGGCCAACGCCCACCCCCAGGTCGACGCGTCCGGCACCGTCGCCGTGGTCCACAACGGCATCCTCGAGAACTACGGCCCGCTGCGGCGGGAGCTGCTCTCATCCGGCGTGCGCCTCGCCTCCGACACCGACACCGAGCTGATCGCCCACCTCCTCGGCATGGCCTCGGGCCCGCTGCTCGAGCGGGTGCTGGCGGTGCGGCCCCGCCTGGTCGGCCAGTTCGCGGTGGTGGCGATGGCCGCGTCCGAGCCCGGGGCCCTGGTCGCCTTCCGCCAGGGGCCGCCGCTGGTCGTCGGCCTCGGCGCCGGCGAGGCGGTGGTGGCCTCGGACCTCGCCGCCCTGGCCGGGCGCTGCCGGCGGGCGCTGTTCCTCGACCACGGCGACGTGGCCTCGATCGGCGCCGACGGCGTCCGCGTCCTGGACGCGAGCGCGCGCCCCGTCGAGCGCCCCCTCGAGCCCCTCGACCTCGACCCCGTCCGGGCCGAGAAGGGGGGCCACCGCCACTTCATGCTGAAGGAGATCCACGACCAGCCGGACGCCATCCGCAACACCGTCGCCGCCTACCTGGCGAGCGACCGGGAGGGGGTCGACCTCGCCGCCACCGGCCTCGAGGGGCGGCGGCTCGAGGCCGTGCGCCGGGTCCAGCTGGTGGCCTGCGGCACCTCCTGGCACGCCTGCCTGGTCGGCCGGATCCTGGTCGAGCAGCTGACCGGCCTGCCGGCCGAGGTCGACTACGCCTCCGAGTACCGCTACCGCTCGCCCCTGGTCGGGGCCGACGTCCTCGCGGTCGGCGTCACCCAGTCGGGCGAGACCGCCGACACCCTGGCGGCGATGGAGCTGGCCCGCGACGCCGGTGCCCTCCTGGCCACGGTCTGCAACGTCCGCCTGTCGTCCGCCTGGCGGCTGGCCGAGGCGGCGATGCTGACCCAGGCCGGCCCGGAGCAGGGGGTCGCCTCGACCAAGGCCTTCACCTCCCAGCTGGTGGCGCTGCTGCTGCTCGCCCTCGCCCTGCGGCGGGCGCGGGGACGCACCGACGCCGACGACCGCGAGCTGGTCGGCCACCTGCTGCGGCTGCCGCTGGCGGTGGAGGAGACCCTGGCCGCCGCCGACGGGGCCTGCCGCCGGGCCGTGGCCCTGGTCGCGCCCGCCACCGACGCGCTCTACCTGGGGCGCGGCCTGCTGTTCCCGATCGCCCTCGAGGGGGCCCTCAAGCTGAAGGAGATCTCCTACCTCCACGCCGAGGGCTACCCGGCCGGGGAGATGAAGCACGGCCCCATCGCCCTGGTCGAGGACGGCTTCCCGGTGGTGGCGGTGGCTCCCTCCACCCCGACCCGCGACAAGCTGCTCGGCAACCTGATGGAGGTCCGGGCCCGCGGCGCCCGGGTGGTCGCCGTCGCCGAGCCCGGGGCGGCGGCGGTGGAGGACCTCGCCGAGCTGGTCCTGCCGGTGCCGGCGGTCCACCCCCTGCTGCAGCCGGTGGTGAGCGTGGTGCCGCTGCAGCTGCTGGCCTACCAGGTGGCGGTCGAGCTCGGCCTCGACGTCGACCAGCCGCGCAACCTGGCCAAGAGCGTGACGGTGGAGTGAGCCGCCGCCCGGGAGACCTCGAGCCGCCATGACCCCGTCCCGCGCCGCCCCGTCCCTCCTGGCCGACCTCAACCCGCCCCAGCTCGAGGCCGTCACCCACGGCACCGGGCCGCTGCTGGTGCTGGCCGGCGCCGGCTCGGGCAAGACCCGCGTCCTCACCCACCGCCTCGCCCACCTGCTCGCGACCGGGGCGGCGGGGCCGGCCGAGGTCACCGCCGTCACCTTCACCAACCGCGCCGCCGGCGAGATGGTGGAGCGGGTCCGCCAGCTGCTGGGCCGCGACCCGGGCGCGACCTTCGTCGGCACCTTCCACCGCTGGGCGCTCGCGATCCTCCGCCGCCACTCCGCCCGCGCCTCCCTGCCGCCCCGCTTCGGCATCCTCGACGCGGACGACCAGCGCAGCCTGGTCGGGAAGGCGCTCAAGGAGCTCGAGCTCGACCCGCGCGTCTTCTCCCCGCGCGAGGTGCTGGGCGCCCTCTCGGCCGCCGCCAACCGCGGCCAGGGGCCGCCGCAGCTGGAGGGCTCCACCGACCACTTCGCCGCCGAGGTGGGCCGGGTCTGGCGGCGCTACGAGGAGCTCAAGCGGGCGGCCGGGGCGGTCGACTTCGACGACATGCTGGCCCTGACCCTGGACCTCCTGCGCCGCGACGAGACCGTGCGGGCCGAGGTCCAGCGCCGCTGCCGCTTCCTGCTGGTGGACGAGTTCCAGGACACCAACCGGGTGCAGATGGGGCTGCTCCGCCTCGCCCTCGACCCCGAGCGCAACCTGACCGCGGTCGGCGACGAGGACCAGTCGATCTACCGCTGGCGCGGCGCCGAGGTGGACAACGTGCTGTCCTTCGAGCGCGCCTTCCCCGGCGCCCGGGTGGTCGCCCTGGAGCAGAACTACCGCTCGACCGAGCCGATCCTGCGCGCCGCCGGCGCCCTCATCGCCCGCAACGCGCAGCGCCGCGGCAAGACCCTGTTCACGAGGAGCGTCGGCGGCGAGCCGGTGCGGCTCTACGTGGCCGAGGACGAGCGGGCCGAGGCCGCGTGGGCGGTCGAGCGGATCGAGGAGCTGGCGCCGCGCCACCCCCTCTCGGCCTGCGCGGTGCTGGTCCGCACCAACGCCCAGACCCGGCCCTTCGAGGAGGAGCTGACCCGGCGCCGGATCCCCTACCGGGTCGTCGGCGGCCTCCGCTTCTGGCAGCGGGCCGAGGTCAAGGACGCCATCGCCTACCTCCGCCTGGTGGTGGACCCGGACGACCCGGTCGCCTTCGCCCGGGTGGTCAACGTCCCGGCGCGCGGCATCGGCGCCGCCACCCTCGACCTCCTCGACGCCGCCGCCGCCGCCGCGGGCAGGCCCGTGCCGTGGGTCGCGCGGCAGCTGCCGGGCTCCCTCACCCCGCGCGCCCGGGCCGGCCTCGAGCGCTTCTTCGCCCTCCTCGACGAGGCCGCCGCCCGCCGCGCCGAGACGGGGGCCTCGCAGCTCGTCGGCTGGCTGCTGGAGCGCTCCGGCCTGCTCGAGCTGTACGCGAGCGACGGCGCCGAGCACGTCGCCCGGCGCGAGAACCTGGCCCAGCTGGCCGCCGCGGTCGAGGAGGCGACGGCCCGCGGCCAAGGCCTCGAGGACTTCCTCGACGCGGTGGCGCTGCTGGAGGAGACCGACGAGGCCGCCGCTCACGACGCGGTCAGCCTGATGACCCTGCACGCCGCCAAGGGGCTGGAGTTCGACGTCGTGGTCCTGGCCGGCCTGGAGGACGGCCTCCTGCCCCACGCGAGCGCCCGCGACGAGGCCGACGCGCTCGAGGAGGAGCGCCGCCTGGCCTACGTCGGCATGACCCGGGCCCGGCGCTGGCTGGCCCTGACCGCCGCCCGCACCCGCTTCCTGTTCGGCGAGCGGCAGCGGACCCGGCCGTCGCCGTTCCTGTCCGAGCTGCCCCCCACCGCCTACCGCGACGTGTCGGAGGTCACCGCCGTCCTCCCGGCCACCCTCGGCGCGACGCCGCCCCGGGTGGCGCTGCCGCAGCGACCGCGGGCCGAGGCGCCCGCCCGGCCGGC
>CAYTJW010000327.1:0-6125 GCA_964438135.1 uncultured Thermoanaerobaculia bacterium | reverse complement strand
CTGCCGCCCGGCAGCTCGCCGACCCGGCCCCGTGACGGGCCGGTCCCGGCCGCGCGCCGGCCTCAGGCGGGGGGCGCCGCCTGGGCGACCCGTTCCAGCAGCGCCCGCAGCCGCCGCTGGTCAGGGTCGCTCAGGTAGAGGAACTCGATGCCGACGTCGTTGTCGCCGCTCCGCCGCGGCCGCTCGTAGACCACCCGCCCGAGCGAGTCCACCACCTGGTCGTCGACCTTGATCAGGACCTGGACCATGGTGCCGACGCCGAGGCGCTGGCGGACCGAGACCATGCAGCCGCCGAGGCTCACGTTGCGGGTCCGCGCCAGCTGCTCGGCCTCGGCGCCCCCGACCGTGTTGATCAGGACCAGGTTGTCGGACGGGATGCGGGGGAACCGGCGACGGGAAGGGGGTGACGGCGACATCGGCGACCTGTTCTGGGGACCATTGTAGCGGCATCCCCGGCACCCTCGCCACCCACCCGCGGCAGCGGGTCGCTCCTTGACACCACCCCGGGCCTGGGCGAGAGTTCCGGCAGGGGAGGTCACCATGCGCAAGCCCGTCGTTCTCATCACCGGTGCCAGCGGTGAGATCGGCCACGGCCTCGTCGACCGCCTCGCCGAGGAGGGCCGCTGCTCGATCGTCACCGTCGACCTGCGGCCGCTCGCGCCCGAGCAGGGGGCCAAGGTCGAGCGGGAGCTGGTGGGCTCGATCCTCGACCGCCACCTGCTCGAGCGGATCGTCGCGGAGTACGAGGTCGACGCGGTCTTCCACCTCGCCGCGCTGCTCTCGACCCGGGGCGAGTTCACGCCGGTGACCGCCCACCAGGTCAACGTCGAGGGCACCATCAACCTGCTCCACTTCGCCCAGAGCCAGGCCGAGCTGCGGGGTCGCTCGACGGTGTTCCTCTACCCGTCCTCGATCGCCGTCTACGGCCTCCCCGACCTGGCCACCAAGCTGGCCGCGGGTCGCGTGCGGGAGGGGGACTGGACCAACCCCATCACCATGTACGGCTGCAACAAGCTCTACTGCGAGCACCTCGGCCGCTACTTCTCCCGCCACTACAAGCAGCTCGCCGCCGAGACCCTGTCCGGCCGGGTCGACTTCCGCTCGATCCGCTTCCCGGGCCTGATCAGCCCCGCCACCGTGCCCTCCGGGGGGACCTCGGACTACGCCCCGGAGATGATCCACGCCGCGGCCGCCGGCCGCACCTACGCCTGCTTCGTCCGGCCCGACACCCGCATCCCCTTCATGACCATGTCCGACGCGGTCGACGCCATGCTCCTCCTGGCCCGCGCCGACGGCGGGTCGCTGTCCCGCTCGGTCTACAACATCGCCGCCTTCAGCCCCTCGGCGGAGGAGATCCGGCAGCTGGTGACGGCCGAGCTCGCAGGGGCCAGCATCTCCTACCAGCCCGATCTCAAGCGCCAGGCCATCGTCGACAGCTGGCCGCTCGACGTCGACGACTCGGCCGCCCGCCGCGACTGGGGCTTCGCCCCCGCTCACGGCCTCGAGGGCGCGTTCCACGACCACCTCCTCCCCGCCATCCGCGCCCGCCACCGGACCTGACTGGATTCCCCCGGCCGGGTCGAGGCGGGCGTCGCCGCGGCCCACCGCGGCCCGCCCCGGCCCAGCACCCCGACCACGGCCTGGCCCTGGCCGCGGTCCGGTCGCCCGGTCCTCCGCCCTCGACCACCCGGCCCGGTCTCAGCGGCAAACGCCCAGCGGCCGCCGCGCGCGGGCCCGGCGTCGCGGCTGCCCGAGCCGAGCTGCGACGAGACCGTGTTGTTCTTTCCCGGCGCAGATCCGGGCGGGAAAACCAATGGCAGCCTTCGACTTACGTAGGACCGAGAACCACAAGATCTAGCGTTGACAGGAGCACGGGCCACCAGATATAGTGGCACAACGGTGTTGTTCGCGTGCGGCCACGTCGATGTCGCGGCCCCGGTGCGCTCTGGCGGCGGCGTCGCGCGGCGAGAGAGGCGGAGGGATGAGGATACCCCGGCGGTTCACCCGAGCTGGCAACGACCCCTACGAGGGCATCGAGTTCGTCAGCCGGTCGAGCGAGATCCGCAACCCCGACGGCAGCGTGGTGTTCTCGATGCAGGACGTGCGCGTGCCCCGCGACTGGTCGCAGGTGGCGGTCGACGTCCTGGTGCAGAAGTACTTCCGCAAGGCCGGGGTGCCGCAGCTCCACGCCGACGGCAGCCCGGTGGTGGACCGGGGCGGCGCGGCGACGACCGGCCCCGAGCGCGACGCCCGCCAGGTCTTCGAGCGCATGGCCGGCTGCTGGACCCACTGGGGCCAGCGCTATGGCTACTTCTCCTCCGACGAGGACGCCCGCGCCTTCCACGACGAGATGTGCGCCATGCTCGCCCGCCAGGTCGGCGCCCCCAACTCGCCGCAGTGGTTCAACACCGGCCTGCACTGGGCCTACCGCATCGACGGCCCCGCCCAGGGCCACTGGTACGTCGACCCCCCCACCGGTGAGGCGCGGCCGTCGGAGAGCGCCTACCAGCACCCGCAGCCCCACGCCTGCTTCATCCAGTCGGTCCGCGACGACCTCGTCAACGAGGGCGGGATCATGGACCTCTGGACGCGCGAGGCCCGCCTCTTCAAGTACGGCTCCGGCACCGGCACCAACTTCTCGAACCTGCGCGGCGAGGGCGAGCCGCTGTCGGGCGGCGGCCGCTCCTCCGGCCTGATGTCGTTCCTCAAGATCGGCGACCGCGCCGCCGGCGCCATCAAGTCGGGCGGCACCACCCGCCGCGCCGCCAAGATGGTGTGCCTGGACGTCGACCACCCCGACGTCGAGCTCTTCATCAGGTGGAAGGCGGTCGAGGAGCGCAAGGTCGCCGCCCTGGTGACCGGCTCGCGCGTCCTCCGCCGTCACCTCGACCGGGTCATGGCCGCCTGCTTCGGCGCGGGCGGCGTCCAGCCGCAGACCGACCCCGCGACCAACCTCGAGCTGCGGCGCGAGGTGGCCGCGGCGCGGCGGCTGGGCGTCCCCGACGGCGCCATCCAGCGCGTGCTGCAGCTGGCCGCGCAGGGGGTGCGCCAGTACGCCATCGAGGAGTACGACACCGACTGGGACAGCGACGCCTACTTCACCGTCTCCGGCCAGAACGCCAACAACAGCGTCCGCATCCCGGCCGCGTTCTTCTCCGCCCTGTCCGCCGGCCGCGACTGGTACCTGACCCGCCGCACCGACGGCAAGGTGGCCAAGGCGGTGCCGGCGGCCAAGCTGTGGCAGGACATCGGCCAGGCCGCCTGGGAGTGCGCCGACCCCGGCCTGCAGTTCGACGACACCATCAACGAGTGGCACACCTGCCCCGCCGGGGGCCGGATCCGGGCCTCCAACCCCTGCTCCGAGTACATGTTCCTCGACGACACGGCGTGCAACCTGGCGTCGCTCAACCTGGTCCGGTTCCTGACCGAGGAGGGCGGGTTCGACGTCGACGGCTTCCGCCACGCGGTGCGCCTGTGGACCGTCGTCCTCGAGATCTCGGTCCTCATGGCCTCCTTCCCGAGCCGGCGGATCGCCGAGCTGAGCCACGCCTACCGCACCCTCGGCCTCGGCTACGCCAACCTCGGCTCGTTCCTGATGCGCCTCGGCGTCCCCTACGACTCGGACCGCGGCCGCGCCCTGTGCGCCTCGGTCACCGCCATCATGACCGGCGAGGCCTACGCCACCTCGGCCGAGATGGCGGCCGAGCTCGGGCCCTTCCCGGCCTTCCCCGCCAACCGCGACAGCATGCTGCGGGTGGTCCGCAACCACCGCCGCGCCGCCTACGACGCCCCGGCCGAGGTCTACGAGGGCCTGTCGGTGACGCCGACCGGGCTCGACGCCTCGCTGGCGCCGCCCGACCTGCTGGCCGCCGCCCGCTCGGCCTGGGACCGGGCCCTCGACCTCGGCTCGAGCCACGGCTACCGCAACGCCCAGGTCACGGTCCTCGCCCCGACCGGCACCATCGGCCTGGTGATGGACTGCGACACCACCGGCATCGAGCCCGACTTCGCCCTGGTCAAGTTCAAGAAGCTCGCCGGCGGCGGCTACTTCAAGATCATCAACCAGGCCATCCCCGCCGCGCTGCGCCGGCTCGGCTACTCCGCCGACGCGATCGCCGACGTCGTCGCCCACGCGGTCGGCCACGGCAGCCTGCAGCGCTGCCCCACCATCCACCACGACGCCCTCCGCCTGCGCGGCTTCGACGAGGCCACGATCGCCCGGGTCGAGGAGGCGCTGGCCTCGGCCTTCGAGATCCGCAACGCCTTCAACCCCGCCACCGTCGGCGCGGACTTCCTCCGCCGCCTCGGCTTCGCCGACGCCGAGATCGCCGACTGGAGCCTCGACCTCCTGCCGAGGCTCGGCTTTTCCGAGGACGAGATCGAGCAGGCCAACCGCTGGGCCTGCGGCACCATGACGGTCGAGGGCGCGCCCCACCTCTCCCCCGACCACCTGGCCGTGTTCGACTGCGCCAACCGCTGCGGCCGGCGCGGCACCCGCCACATCCGCTCCGCCGCCCACATCCTGATGATGGCGGCGGCGCAGCCCTTCATCTCCGGCGCCATCTCCAAGACCATCAACATGCCGGCCGAAGCGTCGGTCGAGGACGTCCGCGACGCCCTCGAGCTGTCGTGGCGCAAGATGCTCAAGGCGGTCGCGGTCTACCGCGACGGCTCGAAGCTGAGCCAACCCCTGAGCGTGGCGCTCGAGCCCGAGGAGGAGCAGGCGCTGGCCGACGCGGTGGCGACCGGCGACCCGGAGCGGGTGGCGGAGGCGGTCGCCGAGCGGGTGGTGGTGCGCTACCAGGCGCGCCGGCGCCGGCTGCCGCAGCGGCGCAGCGGCTACACCCAGAAGGCCTCGGTCGGCGGCCACAAGATCTACATCCGCACCGGCGAGTACGAGGACTCCAGCCTGGGCGAGATCTTCCTCGACATGCACCGCCAGGGGGCGGCCTTCCGCTCGCTGATGAACTGCTTCGCCATCGCCGTGTCGCTCGGCCTGCAGTACGGCGTGCCGCTGGAGGAGTTCGTCGACGCCTTCGTCTTCACCCGCTTCGAGCCCAACGGCATCGTCGCCGGCCACGACCGCATCCACATGTCGACCTCGGTCATCGACTACGTCTTCCGCGAGCTGGCCGTGACCTACCTCGGCCGCCACGAGCTGGCCCAGGTCTCGCCCGAGGACGTCCGGCCCGACGCGGTCGGCGTCGGCCCGCAGCCCCCCGACCCCGACCTCGACGACGAGGTCGCCGAGGTCGTGCAGATGGCCGTCGCCGACTCCGGCCGCCACCGGGTCGCCACCCCGCCCGGGCCCCGCCTCCAGGCGCAGCCGCGGGCGCGAGCCGCCAGCGCGGTCGAGACCGCCCGCTTCATGGGCTACGAGGGCGACCCCTGCCAGGCGTGCGGCGCCCTGACCCTGGTCCGCAACGGCACCTGCCTGAAGTGCGACTCCTGCGGCGGCCCCACCGGCTGCTCCTGAGCCGGACCGCGCCCGCCCGCTGCCTGGCCCGGCAGCGGTCCGCCCCGTGCCTGTGGTACGGTAGGGCGAGGAGGGTCTCATGCGGTCGACGACCCGGTTCCTCGCCCTGCTCCTGATCGTCCCCCTCGCCAGCGCCGCCGCGGCGGAGCCGCCCCTGGTGGTCGCGGTCGACACCAGCCGGTCGATCTCCGCCGCCGAGCTCGGCGCCCTGCGGGACGCCGTCGGCGCGCTCCTCGACGGCCTGCCGGCAGCCGCCCCGCTGGGGGTGGTGGCGTTCGCCGACGAGGCGCGCTGGGTGGCGCCGCTGGGCGCGGGGCGGGAGCAGGTCCTGACGACCCTCGCCGGGCTCCGTCCGGGCGGCAACCACACCGTCCTCAACGAGGCCCTGTTCGTGGCCGCCCGGGAACTCGCGACCGGCGGCGTGATCCTGGTCGCCACCGACGGCCGCGACGAGAACTCCGCCGCCACCGTCGACGACGTGGCCCGGGTGTGCACCGACAACCGCGTCCGCCTGGTCACGGTCGGCTTCGGCCACCGGCAGGACCTCCGCGCCCTCCGCCGCCTCGCCCTGGTCAGCAGAGGCGAGCACGTCGAGGGGGTCGTCGAGGCGGCGGCGATCGGCCGCGCCGTGGCGGCGGCGCGGTCCGGC
>CAYTJW010000326.1:0-6133 GCA_964438135.1 uncultured Thermoanaerobaculia bacterium | reverse complement strand
CTCGACCCCGGCCGACGGGGTGGTCCCGTTCCCGCCGCCCCCGGCCGAGGGGGTCGAGGGCGTGGCCGTGCCGGCGTTCGTCGGCGAGCCGCGGCCGGAGTACGTGACGCCCCCGGGGCAGGAGGAGCTCGCCGGGCGCCTGCTCCTGACCGAGGTGCCGGTGCCGCGGCGGCGCGGCCCCCGCTGGCAGGAGGCGGGGCCGTGGGCGGCGGCCGACGCGCCGCTCGACCCGGTCGTCGAGTGGGAGCAGGAGGCGACCCTGGGGGGGGGCCGCTCCCTCGCCCCCTTGAGCATGAGCTTCGACTCCGCCGAGTTCGACACCAACGGCGGGCACACCGGCCTGCTGTTCGTCCCGCCCGACCCGATCGCCGCCGCCGGGCCGAGCCACCTGGTCAACGTCGTCAACGTGACCATCCGCTTCCACCGCAAGTCCGACGGCGGCGTCGACCTGGACGCCTCGCTCGCCAGCTTCTTCTCGGCCCTCTCGCCGGTCAACAACACCTTCGACCCCAAGGTGCTCTACGACCAGCACGCCGGCCGCTTCGTGGTGGTGACCCTGGAGCGGCAGGACAACTGCCCCGGCATCGGCGACCCGACCGACTCGTCGCGCATCCTCCTGGCCGTCTCCGACGACTCGAACCCCAACGGCACCTGGTACATGACCGCGGTCAACAGCTCCGTCGTGATCGGCAGCACGCCGACCTGGGCCGACTACCCGGGCTTCGCGGTCGACGAGGAGGCGGTCTACGTCACGGCCAACATGTTCACCTACGGCGACGCGTCCTGCGCCATGAGCTTCGTCGGCACCCGGTTGTGGGTCGTCGCCAAGGGCGTCGGCTCGGGCGGGCTCTACGCCGGGGGCGCGGCGTCGGTGTCGCTCCTCGACCCCTACGGCGCCAGCTCCAACTGCCTCTCGTCGCCGCCGTACTGCGGCACCACCCAGGCGGCCCACGTCTACGGCAACCCCGGCGGCAGCGTCGGCACCTGGCTCAGCTCCTTCGGCGGCCTGACCGACGGCAGCAACGAGTTCCTGCAGGTGATGCGGGTCGACAGCCCGCTCGGCACAACCAGCTTCGTCGGCCCGAACTTCGTCAACATGGGCAACGTCGACGACCTCGGGGCCGCGCTCCCCGACGCGCCGCAGCTCGGCTCGTCCGCGACCATCGAGGTCAACGACCGCCGCACCCTGAGCTCGGTGTGGCGCAACAGCGAGCTCTACGTGACCACCGAGGTCGACCCCGAGGCCGGCGACCCCAACGACGGCCAGACCACCGCCCACTGGGTGCAGATGAGCACCCCGGGCCTGGCCCTGCTCGACCAGGGCGACGTGGGCGGCGAGGGCATCGCCACCGGGGCCCACACCTTCTACCCCTCGATCGCGGTCAACGCCTACGAGGACGTGATCCTGTCGTTCGCCGTCTCCGCCTCGACCATCTACCCCTCGGCGGCCTACACCACCCGCGCCGCCGGCGACGGGGCCGGCTTCACCGAGCCGGCGGCGATCCTCCGCGCCGGCACCGACTGGTACCTCCGGACCATGGGCGCCGGGCTCAACCGCTGGGGCGACTACAGCGGCGCGGCGGTCGACCCGGACGAGCACTGCTTCTGGGTCTACAACCAGTACGCGCGCAGCCGCGGCACCTCGGTCGGCGGCGAGGACGGCCGCTGGGCCACCCGCTACGGCCAGGTCTGCCCGCGGCGCCAGCTCGTGGTGTCTCGGGCCGGCAGCGGCGGCGGCACGGTCACCTCGAGCCCGGCCGGCATCAGCTGCGGCGCGGACTGCGACGAGCGGTTCCTCTACTCCGCCGGCGTCACCCTGACGGCCACCCCGGACGGCAGCTCGACCTTCGCCGGCTGGAGCGGCCACGCCGACTGCGCCGACGGCGCCGTGACCATGACCGCCGACATCGGCTGCACCGCCACCTTCAGCCCGCTGGCGAGCTTCCCGCTGACGGTGAGCCTGACCGGCCCCGGCGCCGGCACGGTGAGCTCGAGCCCGCCGGGCATCGCCTGCCTCCCGTCGTGCCAGGCGCCCTTCGCCGCCGGCACGGTGGTGACGCTCACCCCCGCGCCGGCGGTGGGGAGCGACTTCGGCGCCTGGGGCGGCGACCCGGACTGCCTCGACGGCGTCCTGACCATGGACGCCCCCCGCAATTGCATGGCCGACTTCACCCTCGAGCTGCACACCCTGACCGTGACCAGGACCGGCAGCGGCTCGGGCACGGTGTCCTCCAACCCGCCGGGGATCGACTGCGGCGACGACTGCAGCGAGGTGTACCCCTATGGCGTGCTGGTCGGCCTGGCGCAGGCCGCCGCCGCGGGGTCCACCTTCGCCGGCTGGGGCGGCGACCCGGACTGCGGCGACGGCCAGCTGACCATGGACGCCGACCGGGCCTGCACGGCGACCTTCGAGCTGCTGGCCGACGTCCTCTTCGCCGACGGCTTCGAGTCGGGCGGGGTCGGCGCCTGGTCGTCCGCGGCGCCCTGACAGGGGCGGGCGGGGTTGGTGGCAGCGCTCCGGGGAGGGCCGGCGACCGATGAGCGAGACCCTGTGGCGTGAGTGCGCCGGCCGGCTCCGGCGGGCCCGGGAGACCGGCTCGACCTGGCCCCTCGTCGAGGGGTCGGCCCTGCCGGCGGCCGAGGCGGAGCTGCTCGACCGCCTCGGCGGCAACGAGGCGGGCGGGACGGACGACGTCGCGCCGGCCGCGGTCCGGCGGCTCTACGGCTGCGTGCGTTCGGCGCTGAGCCTGCTGGTCGAGGGCGCCGACGCCGAGGTGGCGCGGTCCGCCAACCGCCGCCTGAACCGGCTCGAGCGGCTGGCCCGGGCGAGGGTCCTGCGCTCCTACCCGCTGCGCGCCTACGTCGAGACGACCAACCGCTGCAACCTCCGCTGCCTGATGTGCGGCCAGCGCTTCCACCAGGGGCCGCGCAGCTCGCTGCCGGCGGAGGCGGTGGCGCGGCTCGCCGCCGGCCTCCGCTTCTGCGACGAGGTCAACCTCTACGGCTACGGCGAGCCCCTGCTGGTGCCGCACCTCGACCGGATGCTGGACATGATCCCGCCCGGGGCCAGGTCGCGGCTGGTGAGCAACGGCGTCCTGCTCGACCGCCGCACCGGCCGCATGCTCGTCGACCGCGGCCTCAAGGCCCTGGTCGTCTCCCTCGACGCGGCGGAGCCGGGCACCCACCGCCGCCTGCGGCGGGTCGACGCGTTCACGGACATCGTCGACCACGTCCGCGACCTCGTCGCCTACCGGGACGAGCGGGGCCTGCGCCACCCCGACGTCGGTCTCAGCTTCGTCGCCATGCGGAGCAACGTCGAGCAGCTGCCCGGCTTCGTGGCGCTGGCGCACTCGCTGGGGGCGAGCACGGTGTACGTCGACTACCTGACCGTCTACTCCGAGGACCTGCGCCAGGAGTCGCTGTTCTACGACCAGGCGCTGGCGGACCGGTGCCTGGACCTGGCGGCCGCGGTCGCGGGCCGGCTCGGCGTCAACTTCGCGCCGCCGGTCAAGTTCTCGTCGCCGCAGGAGCGGGCGGCCCTCTTCCCCCGCTGCGCCGAGCCGTGGGAGTTCGTCTACTTCCGGACCGACGGCTCCCTGCAGCCGTGCTGCACCGCGCCGGTGGAGGTCGCCCGCTGGACCGACGGCGCCTTCGCCGACTACTGGAACAGCCCGGGGCTGCGCCACCTGCGGCGCACGATCCACACCCCGGACCAGCCGCAGTGGTGTCGGGACTGCACTCACCTGCGCTTCCGCGACGTTCGCCGGGAGGGGTCGCACATTCACATCCTCGAGGAGAGCCGTCGCGACCTCCCGACCAGCGACAACGAGGGGCGGCCGCTGCCGTCGTTCGATGCCGGGGCAAAGGGGGAGGCCCGACCGCGCGCCGACGAGCCCGGGCCGGCGGCGGGGGACTGCGAGGGCTTCCTCGACAGCTGCGCGGGCGGCAGCCTGTGGGGTTGGGTCTGGTGCCCCGGCCGGCCGCAGCAGCGGCTCCCGGTCAGCGTCTGGGTCGACGGCCGCCTGGTGGCGGTGCGGACCGCGAGCGAGCCCCGCCCGGACGTGGCCGGCACGGGCCGGGGTGACGGCCGGTACGGGTTCTCGCTCGCCCTCCCGCCCGAGGTGCTGCTCGGCGCGGAGGTGGTCCGGGTGCGCGTCGGCCACTCCGGGCTCGACCTGACCAACAGCCCCTGGCGGCTGCCGCGCTGAGCGCCCCGGCGCGCCAGGCTCGGGTTTCAGGCGCGCCCGGGCGACCCGCGCAGCAGGTCGGGGATGGCCAGGATCTGCTCGTCGTCCTTGGCCCGCTCGAAGTCGGGCAGGTCGGCGAAGGGCCGCAGGTCGAGGTGCAGCTTGTAGGGGCGGAGGCGCCTGCCGAGCCGCCGCCACTCGCCCTCGTCGCCCGGCCGGTCCGGGCACGGCCGCCAGCCGGCCAGGAGCTGGGCGGCGCACCAGCGGCGGTGCTCCACCTCGGCCAGGGTCGGCAGGTGGCGCTCGAGGGCGCGGCGGGCGCGGTCCCGGTCCGCCGCGGCCTCGTCCGCCGTCAGGCCGGCGGCCCACAGCTTGACGGCGACGTGGTCGGCCGCCTGGCGGTTCGAGTCCCGGGTCTCCTCGCTCAGCTCCAGCCACGGCGTCGCCAGGCCGAAGCGCCGGCAAAAGCCCTCGTGGATGCGGCGCGCCAGCGCGTCGAGCTCGCCCGCCTCGACCAGCTCCACCGACGCCCGCTCCTCGAGGAAGTTGCCGAAGCCGAAGACGCCGACCGTCGCGAGCTTCCTCGCCAGCGCGTCCTGGATGACGGGCAGGTGCTGGTCCTCGGGGTAGTTGAAGAAGTAGTTGACGTGGGCCCGCGCCCCCCGCTCCGCGACCGCGGTGTCGAGGGCCCCCGCCAGGGCGGTCAGCAGGGCGATGGAGCCGAAGCCGTCGTCGACGCAGACGTTGAGGTAGAGCGGTCGCCCCGGGCCCAGGCTCCGGAGCAGGAAGGAGGTCGGGTCGAGCAGGCCGGCGGGGGACACCGGCAGCTCGTGGACGGAGAGGAACGGCTGCCCCTCGAGGTCCGGGAAGACGTAGCCGCGCAGCAGCTGGCCGGCGAGGTCGGCGGGCTCCGGCCGCTCGCGGCAGCAGGCCGCGAGGCAGGGGTGCTCGGCGAGGAGCTCCTGCCGTGCCCGCGCCGCGTCGGCGCAGGCCCAGGTGACCTCGAGGCCGATGCTCCGCGGGAAGTGAGCCAGCCGCAGGGTCTGGAGCAGGATCGCCCGGGCCATGCGGGTCGCGCCCAGGACCACTACGTGGACCGCCCGGTCGCCGCCGTCCGGCGGCCGCTCGAGCACGCCCGTCAGCGGGTGCCGCTCGAGCAGGCGGCGGGCGGTCACGCTCTCGGTGTTGAAGGGGTGGACCTCGGGGAACACCCCGCCGGGCCGGGCCGCGGTGGCGCCGGCGACGTCCGGCAGCACGCTGCGCGAGCGGGGGTCGTCGAGGTGGACGTAGCACGCCCGGGGCAGGTCGAGCTCGCGCCGGCCGGGGAGGTGCAGCCAGCGCCCCTGCCGGCCTTCGCGGCGGCGCTGCACCAGCAGCTGGATGTGACTGAGGATGCGGCAGCTGGTCTCGTCGTCCTGGCAGACGACGTACACCTTCTCGGCCTCGGCGACCCGGGCCAGGCGGAGCGCCGCCAGGGAGGTCGCGTCGGCGATGAAGACGATCACCCCCGAGCCCACCACCGAGCTGACGAAGGGCGAGGCGCGGTCCTTCTCGATCACGACCACGCGGCGGGGCCGGCCGGGTCGCTTCGGGTTCCGGAGGTCCTCGACCAGCTCGCGCCCCTGCCAGCCCAGGCCGCACACGACCGCGTACCCCCCGCGCCGCCAGCAGCAGCGGATCCAGCAGCTCATGAACCGGTCGCGGAAGGCGAACAGCACGAGCAGCACGAAGGTCCAGGCGAGGGTCAACAGGCCGGTCACCCGGGCCGCCTGGAGGGTCGCGGGCAGGCCGGTCCTGCCGGGCTCGAAGAAGGTCGTCTGCGCGGTCAGGAGCCCGGCCGCCTGCAGCAGGGCCTCGGCGGGCGAGTACGGCACCGGCTCGAGCTGGGCGAAGCCGGCCGTGCCCAGGACCAGGGTGGCGACGGCGAGCAGGACCGGCAGGCCGAG
>CAYTJW010000325.1:0-6139 GCA_964438135.1 uncultured Thermoanaerobaculia bacterium | reverse complement strand
CGGGCTCCCCGGGGCCATGCGGCGCGGCGAGCCCTGCACGCCGGGCCCGCCGCCGGAGGCTTGACTTTACGCCTCATTTACGCCACATTGGGGGTGAGCGCAGCGGGTCCCGTCCGCGCTGCACCGAGGAAAGGGGCTCCACCATGGACCGCCACGCCGACGTCAGGACTCCCCCGACCGCCGCCCCGGGCGGGCTCGAGCTGCCCCGCGACCGCCGCGACTGGCCGCTGGAGGCTCGGGCAGCACTGCGCGAGCTGCTGCGGGAGCTCGACCTCTGGTGCCGGCGCCGGGACTGGCCGGCCACCAACAACGACTGGGTCGCCGAGACGGCGGTCCGCCAGGCCTGGGCGATGGACGGCTCGGCGTAGCCCGGGGCCGGCGGCGCCTCGGGCCCCGGGCTAGCTCTGGCCGACGAACTGCCGGGCGTAGTGGGTCGGGGTGAGCGGCTCGCCGGTGGCGCGGGCGATCATCTCGTTCCAGGGCAAGGTCCGCCCCGGCGCGAAGACCTTCTCGCGCAGGAAGGCGCCGACCTCGGGCCGGCCGGCGAAGCCGCCCGCGGCGCCGCCCAGCACGACGGTGCGCAGGTGGTTCTCCAGCTGCGACGCCAGCAGCTCGCCCATCAGGTAGTTGTGGTAGTAGGCGGGGTAGAGGGCGACGTGGATCTTGGCCGCCCAGTCCGGCTCGTCGCGCCCCGCCGGCCGGCGCAGCAGCTGGTAGCGCTCGACCAGCGCCCACCACAGCTGGTCGAGGTCCTGGTCCGGGTCCTCGTACATCGCCTTCTCGAAGCGGAACATGACCTGGGCCCAGCGGCTGAAGACCAGCTGCTCGAGGCGCAGGGTGGCGCGGGCCGGGGCGGCGATCCGGTCGCGCTCCTCGGCCGGGATGCCGACCACCTCCTGCAGCCAGTCGGGGTCGGCGGCGAGGCGGCCGAACATGTTGGCGATGGCCTCGGTGGTGAAGGCGTGGGCCGCGTCGCGCAGCACCCACGGCACCGCCGGGTCGTTGTACTTGGAGTAGGACGCGTGGCCGAGCTCGTGCAGCAGGGTGTTCATCCAGTACGAGTTGGGCTCGACGCTGGCGAGGACCCGCACGTCCCCGCGCCGGTCGACGTCCTCGCAGAAGGCGTGCTGGTACTTGCCGGGCTTGCCGAAGAGGTCGCTGCGGCCGATGACGTCGCCGACCTCGAGGCCGATGCCGGCGTAGAAGCCCGAGGCCAGCTGGACGAGGTCTCTCTCAGCGTAGTAGCGGTCGAGGTCGACCGGGTAGATGGTCGGCGCCTCCTGGAAGAACGGGTTCTGGTAGTGCCAGGGCTGCAGCTGGTCGACGGGGAGGGCGAGGCGCGCCGCCAGGTGCGCGTCGACCTCGGCCTTGGCGCGGGCGAACGCGTCGCGGGTGAGGTCGTCGAGGTCGTCGAAGAGCGCCTCGACCTGGGCCGGGTCCTGCTCCGAGAGCTCGAGCTGCATGGCCTGGAAGTTGGCGAAGCCGAGCCCCTGGGCGGCTCGGTTGCGCAGCTTCACCAGCTCGACGATGTCGGCCGCGACCTCGCGGCCGATCTCCTTGCTGGCCAGCCAGGCGCGCTCCAGCTCGGCCGAGTCGGTGGACTCGCGCAGGATGGCGGCCAGCTCGTTGTCGCTGACGCTGCGGCCGTCGAGGCTGGCGCGGTGGGTGTTGAAGCGCTTCTCGATGGCCGACTGGCGCTCGACCAGCTCGGCCAGGGTGGCGGGCGGCAGCTGGTTGGCGAGGAAGGCGTCGCGGAGGACCCGCAGGCGCCGCGCCAGGATCGGGTCGGCGACGGTGCCGGCCTCGCGCCAGGCCTCGAGGCGGTCGAAGGTCGCGGCGTCGCTGAGGGCGGTCTTGACCGCCAGCTGCGCCTGGGCGGAGCGCGCGTAGTCCTCCTCGCGACCGCTGATCGAGGCCTCGTAGTTGGCCACGGCCGCGTCCCGGCTGAGGGTCGCGAGGCGGCCCTCGAGCTCGTCGGCGAAGGCCCGGAACGCGGGCTCCGACAGGCGGCCGTCGCCGCACCCGAGCGTGGCCAGCGCCGTCATCGTCGTCATCGCCACCAACGCCACCGTCACTCCCCGCATCGCCCACCTCCGGCGTCGCTCCAGCAGACGCACGCATGATAGGTGGGTTGCGGCCCGGTGGCCATTCGCCCCCCGCCCGACCGCCCCGCTACCGGCCCGGCGGCCGGGGAGAGGGCGCGCGCACGACCTGGGGCACGAAGACCGCGTCGCCGGTCGAGTTGTCGACCACCGACGCCCAGGCGTAGGTCGGGGCCCCGGCCGGGTCGGGCTCGACCACCAGGGTCACCCCGTCGACGTCGCCGGCGAGGCCGAGGGTGCGCAGGACGCGGTTCAAGCGGACCGAGCTCCCGGCGGGAACCGTCCAGCTGCCGCTGCCGAGCGGCTCGCCGGTCGCGCCGGTGGCGGTCAGCCGCACCGTGGCGTTGCCGTCGCCGGGGTTGACCAGGCCGGCGTTGGCGCGGAAGCCGCCGGAGCTCTCGTCGGCGCGCTGGGCGAGGCCCGGCAGGTAGGCGCGGCTGCCGGTCGAGACCAGTTCGGCCGAGGAGAAGGCGGGCATCAGCTGGCCGAAGGTGCCGGCGGCCGAGTCGTTGTAGGTGCGGGCCCAGGCCACCACCGGGCTGCCCGCGAGGGCGAGCCAGCCGTTGCCCTCCTCGAGCCCGTAGAGCTCGCCGAGGGCGTCGGCGAAGAGCCGCGCGCCGCCGGCGGGCAAGGAGACGTCGGCGGTGGCGAGCGGGGCGGCGCTGCCGAGCGGCCGGTAGGCCACGGTCAGGGTCGCCTCGGCGGTGCCGAGGTTGGTCAGGGACAGGGCGGAGCGGAAGTAGGAACCCTGCAGGCCGGGGGTGGCGGCCACCCCGTCGAGCCACTGCTCGCCCGAGGGCTGGAGGTCGTCGGGGAGGAAGACCGGGTCCGAGGTCTGGTTGTCGAGCTTGGAGGCGTAGGCGAACCAGGTCCCGTCCGCCGTCACCTCGGCCCGGAACAGCGCGCACGGCTCGAGGCCCGCGGCCGTGGCGACCCGTCGCTGCAGCAGCGAGCCGGGCGGCACGGCGTAGGCGACCGGCGCCCCGAGCGGGTCGCCGTACTCGTCGCGCAGCACCACCTCGGCCGCGAGCTCGCTCGCGCCGAGGTTGACCACGCCGACGTTGGTGCGGAAGGCGGCGTCGTCGGCGAGGCCGGTCAGGGCCCGGGTCGCGGCAGCCCCGGCGAGGGGGGCGATCGGCACCGCCCGGATGAGCTGGCCGTAGGTGCCGAGCTCGGCGTCGGTGGTGAAGGTCCGGGCGGTCACGATCGGCACGGTCTCGCCCTCCCCGACCGCCACCACCACCAGGCCGTTGGTGTCGCCCGAGGCGCCGAACAGGGTGGTGAGGACGTCGTCGACGGCGAGCGTGGCGCCGGCGGCGAGGGTCTGCTCGACCGCCGCGGCGGCGCCGCCGCGGCCGTAGCCCGAGGCCGGGGAGTACTCCAGGCGCACGCGCAGCGCGGTGGGGCCGGGGTTGACCACCCACAGGGTGGTCTCGAAGTACGCCCCGGCGGCGCCGGCCGAGCGCGCCACCCCGGGCAGGGCGAGGACCGGCGCCATGGCCGGTGCGGCGCCGACCGCGAGTGACCGGCTGGCGCTGCTCGAGCCGTGGGCGTTGGCGACCTCGAGGGTGACGGTGAAGGTCCCGGCGGCGGCATAGGCGTGGGTCGGGTTGGCCGAGCTCGAGTGCGCCCCGTCGCCGAAGGACCACGCCCAGCTGGTGGGCGCGCCGGTCGAGGCGTCGGTGAAGACGACCGTCTCGCCCACCTCCGGGCGCTCCGGCGCGAACGTGAACGAGGCCGTCGGAGCGCTGCCCGACCCGGCCGCCAGGTCGGCCAGGAGGTACTGGCCGTAGCGGTTGGTCCAGCCGTGGATCTTGGAGGTGGTGTCGACGTAGACGTTGGAGTTGTAGGCGGTGGGCGAGCGCCGCGCGGGGTCGACCCACTCGTCGCCGCCCGAGACCCCGAAGTAGCGGACGAAGTCGCTGAAGGCGGCCTCGGCGTAGGCGCGGTAGGCCGGGTCCCCGGTGGCGAGGTGGCAGTAACCGGCGGCGTTGGCGGCCATCAGGCAGTAGGGGATCTGGCCGCCGCTCTGCTCGGGCAGCGTGACGTCGACGTGGAACGGGATCTGGCGCGGGCGGTAGCAGGAGGCGAGCCCGTCCGGGCACCCCTGGCTCGAGGTGTCGCCGCCGACGGTCCAGGTCATCAGGTAGCCGGTCATGCGCTCGACCAGGCCGAGCAGCTCGGCCGCGTAGGCCGGGTCGGTGTCGGCGAAGACCTCGTCGCGGGCCTTGGCCAGCGGCTCGAGGACGTAGCAGAGCTGGAGCATCTCGCGGCCGTTGGGGTCGGGGGTGTCGTCGCCCGGCAGCACGAAGCCGCCCCCGCCGGCCGCGGCCTCCCGCTCGAAGACGTCGGCGAGCACGTCCCGGATCGCCTCCGGCACGGTCTTGACGCCGTCGTTGGAGGTGGCGAAGGCCGCGTCCGGGTCGACCCGGTAGAGCGCCACAAGGTTGTCGGTCAGCCAGCCGTGGAGGCGGATCTCCGACGTGCGGCAGTGGCCGTGCTGGTTGAACGACTCGTAGACGTAGCGGCGGACGCCGTCCTGCAGCTCCTCGAAGCCGTCGCGCCCGCGCGGGTCGCCGGTGAGGAGCCAGTGGAGGGCGTACCCCTGGGCCCAGGTGTGGGTCGGGCGGCCGCCGCCGAAGCAGTTGTCCGGGCTCGAGTGGCTGGTCCGCTCCTCCCAGTTCTTCTGCCGGTTGAAGGCCTCGCCGTCGGCGGTGGTGTGGTAGACGTCGAGGTCGACCTCGTGGCTGGCGAACAGGCGGGCGGCGTCGGCGAACGGGAGCAGGCCGGTGCGCATGAGCTGGAGGTACATGCCGTAGCTCCAGTCGTAGTGGTTGCCCGACAGGTCGCCGCAGCCGTTGCCCGCCCAGCGCAGGTCGCCGTAGTCGTCCCAGGCGCCGAGGTCGACCGCGAGAGCGTCCCAGACGGTCTGCCCGACCAGGTTCGGCGGGTCCTCGACGTCGGCCGGGATGACCTTGGACCGCTGCAGCTTCTCGAAGCGGTCGAGGTCGGCCTGGAGCCCGGCGGGGAAGCCCGCGAGGGGCGGCACCACCCGCCCCCAGGCGCCGCTCGCGGCGTAGTGGGCCGGCGGGGCGAGGGCGAGCGGAGGCGGCGCCGCGTAGCCCGGCGCCACCGCCCCGCTCGCGTCGTGGCGGCTCTCGACGAGGCGGGCGCCGCCGCTGCCGCCGGCGCGGACCTGCCAGGTCTTCTCCGCCCCGGGCCCGAGGACGTAGGGGCCGCCGGCCGGGAGCACGTCGAGCTCGCCGAAGCGGAGCCCGTCGAGCTCGACCCGCACCCCGGGCCCGCCCTGCTCCCAGCCGAACGAGGTCGTGTTGCGGAAGGTCAGGGACAGCCGGGCCTCGTCGCGGTTGCGGTGGAACACGAGCCGGCAGCGGAAGCCGACCAGCTCGTTGCCGAGGCGCGCGTCGCCGTCCTGCCAGGAGCCCTCGACCCGCACCACCGCCTTCATCGGCCCGCTCTCCTCCACCACCCAGGTGGAGGGGTCCGGCACCGCCCGCCAGGAGCGCCCCTCGGCCGACGCCTCGAAGCCGCTGCTGCCGAGGGCCAGGGACGACCTCGCCAGGTTGAAGGTGGCGGAGCCGGTCGCGACCGTGAGGGCGTCCGCCGACTCGGTCACGGTGACCCCGGCCACCGCGGCCGGGGCGGTGCCGGTCTCCAGCACCAGCGCCGCCGACCCGCTTGCCGGCAGGTCGGCCTGGAAGTCCACGAGCAGCCAGCGCACGCTCCCGTCCGGCCACGACGCCGTGCGCAGCACCTGGACCGGGGTCTCGACCCCGGCCGCGAGGAGCCGCACCAGCCCCGGGTCGGTCAGCGTCCCGCGCGCGAACGGCACCCCCGAGGTCACCGGCTCGCCCGGCAGCGCCAGCGGTTGCCGGTTGGTCACGGCGAGCGGGACCCGGACGACCGCGGTCGGCGCCGGGCCGGCGGGCGCGCCGCCGGTCGCCGCGGCCAGGGCGGGGGTGGTCGCGACCAGGGGCAGCAGGGCGAGGCAGGCCAGGTGAGCTCTCACGGTCCCT
>CAYTJW010000324.1:0-6142 GCA_964438135.1 uncultured Thermoanaerobaculia bacterium | reverse complement strand
CTGTCGATCTTCGCCACCCCCTTCGTGCCCGCCCACCTGCGCCAGGCCCTCGGCCGTGGTCAGCAGGTAGTCCACGGCGCCGGCCTCGACGCCGGCCCGGGCGCGCGCCTCGTCGCCCGGCTCGGCCATGAGGACGACCGGGAAGCGCCCGCCCCGCAGCGCGGCGGCGAGAGCGTCGGCCGGCTGGCCCCACGGCTCCGCCAGGTTGACCAGGACCAGGTCCGGCGCTGCCGCCTCGGCGGCGGCGTCCAGCTCGGCCAGGGTCGCCGCCACCTGCACCTCGACGCTCACCCCGGCCGCCGCGAAGGCCCGCGAGATGGCCTCGAGGCGCTCCGCCGCGCCGTCGACGATCACCAGCGACAGGGGCCGCTCGGCCACGATCTTCTCTCCCGCCCCGCGGCTGCGCACCCGCCGCGCAGAGTCTCGCCGCCAACCATAGCACGCCGGGGTGCATCGGTCCGGGGGGCGCGCAGGCCGCACAGCGGTCGAGCCGCGAGGCGGTCTCGCCCCGCTCGGGGACGGCGACCTCGTCGCCTCGGCACGCCTCGCACCGATGTCGAGCGTGTCGGGCCTGGCGCCCGATCGGCCGGCCGGTCGGGCGCGCCGGCGGCCGGTCGAGGCAGGGGCAGGGCGAGTGGTGTCGCATCGGCATGGGAGGCTGCGGCGATGGCGGTCGCGCGGAAGGCACTCGAGGCGACTGGGGTCGTGGACGCCGAGGGGCGACTGGTGCTGGACGCCCCGCTCGAGGGCATCGGGCCGAGCCGGGTGCGAGCGCTCATCGTCGTCACCGACGAGCTCGACGACGACGAGGTCGAGTGGCTGAGGGCCGCGGCCACGAGCCCCGCCCTGGCCTTCCTGAACGATCCCGCCGAGGAGGTCTACTCGCTGGCGGACGGGCGGCCTCTCAGTGACCCGCGGTAGGCCGGTCCTGGTCGCCTTCCCGTTCGACGACCTGTCGTCGACGAAGGTCAGGCCGGCGCTCTGCCTCACGGACCCCATCGGCCCTCGCCGGCACCTCGTGCTCGCGTTCGTCTCGAGCCAGGCGGGTGCCCAGCAGCTCGACTCCGACCTGCGAGTCGACCCCGGCCACGCCGACTTCGCCGCCACCGGCCTGCGCGTCCAGTCCACGATCCGCCTCCACCGCCTCCTCACCGTCTCCCAGGCCGTCATTCGCCGCGACCTCGGAGAGCTCTCCCCTGTCCTCCTCGACGAGGTCGCCAGCCGGCTGCGGAAGCTGTTCCTCCTCTGAAGGCTGACCCCGGTCGAGGGGACCGGCGCATTCTCTCCCCGAGAACCCGCCGCCCGGGCCGCCCCCTCGCCGGAACACCTGTGGGACCAGGTGTCTCGCCTGCGGGAAGTGAACCACGTGGCTGCGCCCCACACCCCCGCCAGGCACGCGGGGCGCCTGCCACCACGGCTCTGCCGTGCACCCGGCCAACGCAGCGCGCCGCCTCAGCCTCGTGGCGGCCGAAGCGTCGGCCGTGGAACCTCACCCCTCCGCGCTCGACGCCCAACCACCATGCCGGCCCTGGCCACGGCACGGGCGGCCAAGCGACGGGCACGTTCCCGGCCGGCACCCCAGCCAGAGCGTGAAGGGCGTTGGGCCTGGCGCCCGATTTGGCGCCCGATTCGATCTGGCGCTCAGAGCGCCCGGCGGGGCGTCGTTTCCCCACAGCGCCGGAATGGCGTGCGCCAATCGAGGTGGTCGGGCGGGCGGAGGGACTGAGGGCCGCGCCTCACGCCAGGCAGGCGTGCAGCACCAGCCTGAGGTCGACCAGCAGGTGCATGAGCGCGGCCGCGGCCAGGCCGTGGCGGGCGTAGGCGGCGCCGAGCGAGAGGTTGACCGCCAGGGTGCCGGCCAGGCTCGCCCACACCAGCGGCTGCGGGGCGATGCCGTGGAAGGCGAAGGCCTTCACGCTCAAGGCGGCGAAGAACAGCGCCTGGAGGAGGTTGGCCAGCCACGGCCGGCGGGTCAGGCCGGCCAGCACGGTCATCATCCCGAACCGGGCCACGGTCTCGTCGACCAGCGCCGCCTTGACCGCCAGCGCCAGCGCCCAGCCCACCTCGACCGGGTAGGTGCCCGGCACCTCGAGGGCGAAGTGGCGGCCGAGCAGCAGGTAGCTGGCCAGGCCGAGGGCGACCCCGGCCGGGACGACCCACGGCAGCGCCTCGCTCAGCTGGGCGCGGGAGCCGATCCCGCCCAGCCGGTAGCGGCGGGAGAGGAAGCAGCCGACCAGCGAGCAGATCGCGAGCAGCGGCAGCAGGAGCAGGAAGTCGTCGGTCAGCACCGCCCGCGGGTCGCGCACCGCGGCCGCCGCACCCGCGGCCGCCACCCGCCGCGGCGCCACCGCGGTCATGTAGTGGAGGTAGGGCGCGGCCGCGAGCAGGCCGAGGCCGGTGAGCGCCGCCGCCTGCCGCAGCCGGGCCTGGACGGCGGCGAACGGCGAGCTCTCGGTCCGGTCGCGGTGGGGCACGATTCCGGGTCGCTCCTCCCCCCCGATGGTGCCATGAACTCCGTTGACCTTGACGCCGAAGCCCGCGCCAATACTCTGGACAGGTGGACAGAGTCAAGCTGCTGGCGGTTTTCGAAGCCCTCGACGGGGCGCTCGAGTCGCCGACCGAGCTGGAGATCCGGGGAGGTGCCGCAGCGTTGGCCCTCGGCCTCGACGGGAGGACGACCATGGACGTTGACGTCCTGCCGTCATCGTCCTTCGTCGACGCCGACCTCCGCCGGGCGTGTCGAGCCGCCGGGCTCGACTTCAACCCGCCGGGGGGGAAGGACTTCTCCGAGCAGGAGTTCCTCGAGGTCGTGCCCGAGGAGACGTTGATTCTCCCCGTCAGGTCGCCCGAGCGGCCGTACAACACCGTGTTTCGCGGGCGGCGGCTCGTCGTACGCACGCCGCCTGCCGCCGACCTGGTGATCGGCAACCTCGAGCGGTTGCAGCCCGAGGACCTGGCCGACATCTCCTTCCTCGTGCAGCGCTTCGCTCTGACGGCGGGGGACCTCGACGAGGCCTTCGCGCGTCTGCCCGCGCGTTGGCGGGCTGACCCGGCCGTCGTCGACAACCTGCGCTACGTGATCGAGGACCTGTGACCTGGAGCGACGTTGTCGACACGATGCTGGCTGAGCTGAGGGGCGGCTCACCCCGCGCCGAGGCCTACTGGGCGCAGCAGCTGGCCTTCGGTCCAGTCCTGGTGCACGCGCTGGCCCTCTGGTTGCGAGGGGCCGACCCGTCGCTCGCCGATCGCCAGGCGCTCGCCGCGGCTGTGTCACTGGCCCTCGGTGGGTTCGGGCCGTTGCCTGAGGAGCTCGGCCTCGACCCCGGCCTGCTCGCGGCGCTCGCGCGTCGCCAGGCGCGGGCCGTGGCCTGGGGCCGCCCGCGGACTCTGCGCCGACTGCTCGCACGGCTGGGGGCGGGACCCGCCGCATCGCCGGCTGCTGCCGCCGCTGCCGGCAGACTCGTCCGGCCCTACCCGCTGCTCGGTTGGGAGCCTGACCAGCAGCTGGCCGTGTGACTCAAGACCACCCGCGCGACGAGGCGACAGGGCACTGCCGGGCGCTCGGCCACTCGCAACAGCAGCCCGAGCTCGGGTGCACCCCCGGTGTCGTCGGCCCTCCTCCCCTCCTGGAGGAAGGAGGACGGAATGCCGAGCGCGAGACCACCGTTCCGGTCCGCCGCCCCTTCAGGACAGTGTCGTGACCTCGACGCACCCTTCGGCCAGGAACGGTGGCTCCAGTGGAACCATCCTGTCGATGGCGACCCTCACGATTGCTGACGACTTGCTCGCCGTCCTGCCGGGCGGACACCCGCCTGCCGGCGAGCAGATCCAAGAGCTGGCGGTGCTCGAGCTGTACCGTCGTCGCGTCATCTCGAGCGGGCGGGCGGCCGACCTGCTGACGATGGGGCGAGAGGAGTTCAACCGCTACGCCAGCCGGCTGGGGATTCCGTACGTCGACTTCGACGACGTCGAGCTCGCGCGGGAGCTCCAGGCCGCTCGGGGCCGGTGACAATCCCCCTCCCGGTCGTCGCGGACTCGAGTCCGCTGATCGCCCTGCAACGCGTCGGGTGGTTGTCGGTGCTGCGAGACCTCTTCGGCTCGCGGGCGCGCGGTGACGCTGGGGCCGCATCGGACATCGACCTGCTGGTGGTCGAGACCGAGCCGTTCTCGGCGCGGCGCTCACGGGCCGGCGAGATGCGCCGCCTGCGCCGCGCGCTGTCCCGCTTCAGGGTGGCCAGGGACATCGGCGTCGTGAGCCGTGACGAGTTCGAGCTCTGGCGCCAGTCCCGCAACCACGTCGTGGGACAGGCCGCACGCGACGGCAGGGTCCTCTATGCGCGACCTTGAGCAGGCCCGGCTCCTCCTCGTCATGGCGGGGAAGGACCTGCAGGCTCTCGCCGCCCTGACCGACGCCGATGTCTTCGCCATCGAGATCTTCGGCTTCGACGCCCAGCAGGCGGCCGAGAAGGCGCCGAAGGCGTGGTGTTGCCCGGTCGGGGTCGTCTATCCCCGGATTCACACCTCGAGGGGATGGTCGGGCTCCTCGGCGACGCGGGCGCGCTCCTCCCCGAGCCCCTCCGGCACCTCGTCGACCTCACGGGCTTCGCCGTGTGGAACCGCTACCAGCCGGCCGAGGCTCTCGACGCCCACCTCGACCGGGAGGCGGTCGTGGAGGATGTCCGGCGGCTCGTCGAGCACGTCACCACCCTGCTCCCGCCCGCGCCGCTGCCAGTGGCGTGACGCTCCTCACCGGCCCGCCGGCCCGTGCCGGACGTTCGTCCCCTCCCTCGAGCCTATCGCGACCGAGCAGTTGCGGCGACGCGAGCCCCCAGACGCCCCGAACCGAGCCCGCACGCCCGCCGCCGCGCCCGTCGTCCGCCGAGGGCCGGCGTACGGGATCTCGGCCTCGAGGCCAGCCCCAGGACCTCGAGCCACGAAGGCGGAACGGCCTGACCGCCAACCCCCCGACCGGTCCCTTCCCGGGGCGACTCGCTCCCATCTTCCCAACTCCCTAAGGTCGGAATGGCGTGACAGGCACCATTCCTTCCGCCAGGTCGGAATGGCGTGACAGGCACCATTCCCCATTCCTTCCGCCGGCGCCTGCAAGCGCCGAATGGGAACCCGACTGGAGCTTTGAGTTGTCACACTTGTCTCGGGCCTGGCGCCTATTCGGGGGCGACGTCGGGCGGGTCGGGGGTGGGTGGCGGCACGCTCCGGGCGTCCCGCAGCACGAGCGCCGCCTCTCGCATGATCAGGGCCAGCCTCATCTTCTCCGGCCACGTGAGGTCCCGGCGGGAGCGCTGCCAGGCGGCCTGGCGCTCCAGGTCGGCGCCCGGCTCAGCCATCGAGGAACCTCGCCGCGAACCTCAGCCAACTCTGCTCCAGCCCGTGGCGCGCCGCCAACCCGGCGATATCGGGTGCGGTCACGCTGCCGGACTCGAGCAGCGCCAGGATGCGGGCATGGTCCTTGGCGCGGCCCACGCCGAGCGCGATGACCGCGAGGTGGCTGGCACGAACGACGCGGAGGGGCACACCCTCGTAGTCGACCGTGTCGGCCTGCTCCACCGCCTCCCGCGTCAGTGTGTCCCAGGCCGGGACGAGCTGCACGGGCCACTCCCCCACCCGGATCGCCTCGCCCTGCGGCTCGTGGCCACGACGCCGACAGAAATCGCACAGCGGGCCCAGGACGTCGAGCCGATCGGTGTCCGGAACGAGCACCAGGACGTCGACGTCGAACGTCGCCACCGGCTCGGTGTAGCGCATCTGCGCCGTGGCGCCGAACACGGCGCAGGCCGTCACGACCCCTGCCTGCCGCATCTCCTCGAGCAGTCGGGCAACGGCTCTCATCCCCGCCATCCTAGCCCCAGGCGACGACGCCGTCGAGGACAGAGGCGCCCAGGGCGCACGACACGAGTGTGGCGGCTGGCGAGACGCCCGCTTCCACCGCGCGTGCGCCGCTACCTCGGCGCACGCCCCGGGGTTGAAGCCTCCAACCCTGCCGCGCGGCGCCCGATCTCGGCGCGCCTACCCCATTCCTGTCGTGCGCCCGGCGCCCACGCGCGCCGCCCCGGGGCCTGCGCCTCAGCCTCCCTGGCCGAACCAGCAGCGGGGGGCGAGCTGCCGGGCGCGGCGACGACGATCG
>CAYTJW010000323.1:0-6172 GCA_964438135.1 uncultured Thermoanaerobaculia bacterium | reverse complement strand
AGGCGGGCCGCGAGCACCGCGTCCCGCCCGCGGGCTGCGTCGGCCCGGGTCGCGGCGAGGCGGGCGCGGACGTGGCCGAGGTCGACGGCCGCGACCTCGTCGAGCTTCACCAGCTCCTCGCCGAGCGCGAGCAGCTGCTCCTGGCGCCGGGCCGAGCCCTCGAGGACGGACAGGGCGTCCTGCGCCGCCACCAGCCGCCAGTAGGCGACCAGCGCCCGGACGGCGGTCGCGGACACCGTGAACGCCTCGTTCTGAGCGCCGGCGGCATGGCTCAAGGCCGCCGCGCGCTCCGGCGCCGCCACCGACACCCGGCCGCGGCCCCTGCCGAGCGGCACGTCGACCTGCAGGCCCACCCCCACCTGGAAGGAGTCGGGCACCCCGGTGCCGCCGTAGGAGGGGTCGTCGCCCTTGTGCAGGTAGGAGTCGCTGAGCGCCTCGAAGCCGAACACCGGGGTGACGACCACGCCGTTGCGGAACGGGCGGGCGTAGCCGACCTGGAGGGTGAGCGTGGTCTCCTCCTCGACCCTCGGCACGGTGCCGAGATGGCGCAGGCTGCCGCGGGAGCTCGACGCGACGTCGCGGAAGACGCCGATCAGGGTGCGGGCGGCGGTGCGGCTCTGCTCGGTCACGTACTCCAGCAGGGTGTCGTCGAAGAAGCTCTCCGCCAGCGCCTGGTACAGGAGCAGGGCGGCCTGCTGGTTGGAGGTGAGGCAGATCGGCGACCCCTCGACGTAGACGTTGCCCGCGAAACCGCTGCAGTCGATGTAGACCGGCCCGTCCGACGAGTCGAGCTGGTACTGGAGGTTGTCGGCGACGCGGTCGAGCTCGGTCGAGAGGATGCGGAAGAGGTCGCGCTGCGACTCCAGGCCCTCGACCCGGCGCGCCAGGAGCTCGCCCTGCGCGTACTCGAAGGTGGTCTCGAGCTGCACGGCGGGGTCGAAGGCGCCGCTCGCCTCGCGGGCGCTGCCGCGCAGCCCGACGGTGTCCTGGTGGGCGCGGGCGACGACCGGGCTCGAGGTGGTGGCGAGGCGCAGCGCCTCGACCACGCCGATGGCGGGGTCGGCGCTGCGGGCCGGGCTCCACGGGCTCGGCCCGGTCGCCGGCGCGAGCTGCTGGGCGGCGCCGGCGGCCGCGACGAGCAGCAGGAGCGCGACCAGGGCCGGCGGGCGGGGCTGGAGAAAGGTGCGTTTCATGGTCTCCCCCCACGGTGCGACGGCCGGCTCACGGGGTGCCCCCGGTCGTCGGCTCGGGCAGGGTGACGAGCGAGTCCGCCTTGACCAGCTTGCCGTCCGGCTGGTCGGAGATGAGGGTGCCGCTCTCGTAGCGCAGAGCGGCCAGGATCTGGGCGTAGCGGAGCTGGCTCGCGACCAGGGCGAGGGTGGCGTCGGTCAGTCGTTGCTCGGTGTAGAGGGCGTCGATCACGGTCGAGCTGCCGAGTCGCAGCTTCTCCAGCTCGTTGGCGACGGTGGTCCGGTACAGCTCGACCGCCTCCGCGTTGCGCTGCATCTCGACCGCCGCCTCCTTGAGCTGACCCGAGGCCAGGACGACGTTGGCCTTGATGGTCCGCTCGAGGTCGACGGTGCTGATCGCCCGCTGGCGGTAGAGCGAGTCCTGCTGCGTCAGGCGACCGAGCTGGGTGTTGTTGGCGAGCGGCCAGTCGACGGCCAGCCCGACCTTGGCGCTGGGCCCGACCCAGCGCCCGAACAGCGCCCCCTCGAGGCCGTCGAGGACGTTGGCGTCCTCGTCCAGGCCGGAGGTCGACAGGCCCAGGGTCAGGGTGGCGTCCGGGGCGAGGTCGATCTCCGCCGCCCTGAGCAGGATCTTGCCCGACTCCTGCAGCTGGCGGGCCGCCCGGTAGTCGTAGCGGCGGGCCACCGCCTGCTCGGGCAGGCTGCCGAAGGCGAGGCGCTCGAGCTCCGGCACCGGCGGCGGGGTCGGGAAGGAGTCGGCGGCGCTGGGCACCTGCGCCCCGTCGACGACCTCCAGGCCGATGACGCGGGCCAGGTCGACCCGGGCCGCGTAGACCCGCCGGCGGGCGGCGTCCACCTGCCCCTGGAGGTCGGCCCGGCGGGCCTGGGCCTGGGTGATCTCGACTCGCGCCAGCTCGTCGGCGTCGATCAGCGCCTGGGTGAGCTCGACGAGCCGGCTCTGCAGGTCGAGCGACTGCTCCCAGGCCGCCAGGCTCTGCTGGGCGCCGACCAGGTTCCAGTAGGCGAGGACGGTGTCGTAGACGCTGACCGAGGCGGCGTGGGTGATGGCCGCCAGGCTGGCCTCGTAGTCGACGTTGGCCGCGCGCTCGGCGGCGCCCGCCGACTCCACGCCCCGGCCCCTGCCGAGGGGCAGCTCGACGTCGAAACCGATCACCGCCCGGTAGAGGTCCGGGATCCCCTTGCCGCCGAGCTCCACGTCCTTGGGCTTGCCGCGGTAGCCGGTGCCGTCGACGGACAGGTTGAGGTAGGGGGTGACGACGACGCCGGTGCGGAACGGCTGGCGCAGCGACAGGTCGAGGGCGCCGGTGTAGGTCTGCTCGACCTCCGGGATGTCGCCCATGCGCTCGAGCTTCTGGATGTTGTCCGCCTCCTCCTCGCGCGCGTCCTCGGCGTCCTCGGTGATGATCGGCTTGAGCTCGTAGAGCCAGCCGTCGCGGGTCGCGGCGAGCAGGTTGGCCTCGGTCAGGTCGCCGACCGCGCAGGCGTCGGCGATCAGGTCGTCGAGCAGCAGCAGCTGGGCCTGGATGTAGTCGTCGGTGACCGGCGGCGGGGCAGGCGCGGTGCAGACGTCGCAGGTGCCGGCGGCGAGGCACTCGTCGTCGGCCAGCAGGCGCCGGTCGATCGAGTCGCGCAGGAGCTCGAGGTCCTGGGCCTCGGCCCCGGCCGCCACGGCCGACTCGCGGTAGCTCTCCCGCCGAGCCTCCTCGGCGTTCTTCTCGGCGGCGGTGAGCTCCTCCTGGGTGTACTCGTAGGTGAAGTTGCCCAGGATGGACAGGTCGAAGGCGCCCGTCTGCTCCTGGGCGACGCCCCGAGCGTAGTGCGCCTCCTCGGAGCGGAGCCGGATGCTGGGCGCGTTCTCCAGCGTCAGCCGGACCGCGTCGAGGATGGTCATCGGCCCGCCGCTGGCCGCGGCCGGGTCCCAGGGTGGGGCGGTGTCCTGGGCCCGGGACGGGGCGGCCAGAGCGGCGACAACGGTCGCCAGGACGAGGGGGAGGACGACAGGGCGAGCTCTCTGCACCATGACATCACCTCGTGCGGAGTCGGGGCCGGGACGGCCGTGCCGCCGGCCGGTGCGGCGCGGGGTCGCGAGGGCGCCTCGCCGCGGGGCGAACCGCGGGTCGGAGCCCGGAACGGGGATCGCGGCAGCGTCTCCCGGGCAGGGCGGAGGGCGGCCGGTCGGGCACCCTCAGCCCCCCGGCGGCGTCTCGAAGGCGAGGACGGACGGCACGACCTCGGGCCGGCTCAGGCGGAGCAGCTGGTAGCCGATGCCGGACAGGCCCTGGAAGAACCCCGGCTCGAAGCAGCGGATCTCCGAATCGGACCGACCCACGCTGAAGCCACCCTCCCTCTCGGCTCGTTGCAGGACCCCGCCGGCCAGACCCAGCGCTCGACGCACGACGTCGCCTCGGTTGAGGGCACGGCCGCTTGTCAGCACGACGTCGACGCGCCCGAGGTTACCACAGCAGAGATGGTCGAGTCCACCGAGCCCCCCGGCCAGGGTGGTCCCCAGAGCGACCTCGAGCTCCTCGCGCCAGTCGGCGTCGTCGGCGACCTCGAGCAGCAACGCCCGCGCCAGGGCCACGCCCGGCGCGCCGTGGCACCACGCGTTCATCCACAGCCGCCCCTCGCTGCCGGGCGCCCCCGGCCGCAGGACCGGCCAGTTGCGCCGGGACCTGGAGTAGAGCCCGCGCTCGTAGACGACGGCGGCGCCGGCGCCGGCGAGGAAGCGGGGGTCGCCGCTGGCCCCGGTCAGGCGAGCCAGGGCGGCGGCGATGCCGGACGCGCCGTGGGCGAAGCCGGCCAGCATCGGCCCGTCGTCGACCCCGGGCCAGGCCGCGCCCCCGCTCGCGGCCGGCCGTTGTCTCGCCAGCAGGTGGAGCCCGCAGAGCACGGCTCGCTCCAGCAGCCAGGGCCTGGCGGTGGCGCGGTGGAGGGCGAGGAGGCCGAGGATGGCGCCCGCCGCTCCCCCCTCGACGTCGAGCCGCCGGTCGGCGTCGATGCGCTCGCGGTCGAGCAGGCCGGCGACCCGCAGGGCGACCTCCAGCAGCTCGTCGCGGCCGAGCAGGTCGGCGACCCGGGCCAGCGCGAAGACCACCCCGCCGAGGCCGTTGCCGGCGCCCAGCCCCTCTCGCCGCAGCACCTCGCCGGCGTGGGGGCTGTCGAGCACGGTGAGGAACGGCCGGCACGCCGCCAGGGCGAGGTCGGCGTGGTCCGGGCGGCCGCCGACCCGTGCCGCGGCGGCGAGGAACAGGGCGATGCCGGCGGCGCCGCTGTGCAGGTAGTAGGAGACGCCGTGGTCCCCCCGCCGCTCCCGGCGCAGGGAGGAGGGCGAGATCCAGGTGGCGGAGCCGTCGTCGCCGACCACGGCGCGGCGGGCGACCTCGTCCGCCACCGCGGCGGCGGCCTCGAGGACGGCGGCGGGGACGGTCGCCGCGACCTCCCGCCCCGACTCCGACCCGACCCCCGGGTAGTCGTCGTGCGCCGCGGCCCCCGCCGGCCGCGGCGGCACCAGGCAGGAGCGGAGCAGCTCGAGCTGCCGCTCGAGGGCCTCCTCGCCGAGCCCGGCGAGGCGCTCCACGACGCAGTCGAGACCCGACCGCTCGAGGTGCCCGGCGATGACCTCGCCGCTGCCGGCCTCGATCGTCGTCCGGTCGACCGCGACCTCGAAGCGGGGCAGGTCGAGGTTCTCGAGCGCCTGCCGCTCGTCGCGGGCCAGCGGCCACAGCACGGGTCGCTCGGGGGTGGCCGCGCGGTGGCGGTGGAGGGCCTCGACCAGCAGGCTGCGGGAGAGGCCGTCGCGCTGGTAGGCGGGGGCGGCCGCCACCTGCTGGACGACGGCGTAGCTCTGGCTGGGCCGCAGCACCAGCCGGGTGCGGGCAGAGGCGAAGCGGGCCAGGGGACCGCCGGCGGACTGGAGCTCGTCGCGGCGGGCGAGGAGCAGCCGATAGGCGGCGGCGAAGCCCGCCGCCACCTCGGTCGCGAACCGCTCCGGCGGCTGCACCTGGCCGTCGAGCCGGATCAGGTTGCGCTGCGGCGGGGCGTGCGCCCGCTCGCGGTCGAGGTGGAGGCCGTCGCGGTTGGGGTGGCGGATCACCCGCCGCGCGACCTCGGCCAGGTGGCCGCCGCGACCCGTGAAGCCGCCGATGTCGCACGGTCGGCCCTCGGGGTCCAGGGTGAGGAAGGAGATCAGGCCGCTGGCCAGGAACGATGCCCGCAGGTGGTCGGCGGCACGGGCCATGGCCGTGGTCTGGGCCGACGGGGCGCGGGACGGGCGCGGCTGCAGCAGGGTCTCGAGATCGACCAGGACCGGCCCGTCCGGCCCGGCCACGACGTTGTCCATGTGCAGGTCGCTGCCGCCCAGCACCCAGGCCAGGCAGAGCAGGGAACCGGCCCGGCGGTGGGCGGCGCGGACCTCGTCCACCGAGCGGGCCTCGGCCGGGGCGACGCGCTCGGCCCAGCCGTAGCCGGGTCTCGCCAGGGTGCGGGCGGTCGCGGGCAGCGGGTCGAGGCCGGCCCGGCCGAGCCATGCCACCAGCTCGGCGAAGGCCGCCTCGAGGTCGACCGGGCGCGGCTTGTAGACCAGCCCCAGGCCGGAGGCGAAGCTCAGGGCGAGGACCTGGCGGCCGCCGTGGTGGCGGTCGGAGAGGCCCGGCTCGACGGCTTCGACCGCGCCGGGCGGCCGGCCGGCAGCGAAGGTCTCGGCGAGGGCGGGCAGGTCGGCCTCCAGCCGCGCGAGGAGCTCGAGGGTCGCCTCGACCCAGGTCGCGGTCAGCAGCCAGAGGTGGCGGGCGAGGACCGCGTGCTCGCACAGGTGCTCGCCCAGCTCGCCGCCGAGCATGGCCGCGACGAAGGCGCGGTGGAGGTCGGTCGCCTGGCGCCGGGCGGGGTCGGCGGGGGGGGCGGGGCAGCCGGTGGCGGCGGCCCGGAAGCGCTCGAACCGTTCGACCGTGGCGAGCAGGGCG
>CAYTJW010000322.1:0-6187 GCA_964438135.1 uncultured Thermoanaerobaculia bacterium | reverse complement strand
ACGTCATCCCTTCCCCCTTCCCCGAGCTTCGCTCGGCGCACGCCAGGCCCGAGATGAGTGTGATAGCCTCCGCTCATGCCGAGGTTCCCGCGGGGGTTTGTCGAGGGAGGGCTGTACCACGTCTACAACCGCACGAGCCATGGCACGAGCGTGTTCGACCCGACCGACGCAGGCCGCGAGCTGGCGCGGCTCCTGCGGGAGGAGCTGAGCGCGGACGGCCATCTCGTCTACGCGTGGTGCGTGATGGCGAACCACTACCACGTGGTGGTCCGGAGCTCGGCGGTGACTCTGGCGCGCACCTTCGGCAGAGTCCAGGCGAGCTTCGGCCGCTGGCGAAACCGAGCGCTCGGTTCCATGGGACCGACGTGGCAGAGTCGCTACAGGGCGAAGCTGGTCGCGGACGAGCGCTACCTGACGCAGCTGATCGCGTACGTCCACCTGAACCCGGTCGAGGCTGGCGCGGTCTCTGACCCGGCGACGTACCCTCTCAGCGGCCACCGCGAGGTACTCGGAGCCGCAGGCCCCGGTCTGGTCGCGCGCGACGCGGTCCTCGCCATCTACGGAGACAGCGAGCGCGACGCGTTGAGGGCCTACATGGCCTCGCTCTCCGCCACCCACGACGGGGGAGCGGAGTGGGTGCGCACGCTCCCGGGCGACCTGCCCTGGTGGCGACGCCAGACGGATCGCCCGATCCACCCGCCGGAGCTGGGCGCGTGGGTCGACACGGAAGGCCGGCCCAGCCGAGAGGCACGCCCACGGCTCGCGGCCCCGGCATTCCTGGAAGCAGCCTGCGCCGAGGTCGGAGTCAGCCTCTCGGAGCTCGCCGCGCGGAGCCGACGCCAGGAGCTGGCGGAGCTGCGGTTCCTCGTGGTCGGGCTCGGCATCGAGCGGTGGGGGCAGCAGGCGGGCCAGCTCGCCGCGGTCCTCGGGCGACGAGCGGACTACGTCTCCTGGTGGGCGCGCAGGGCCCGCGCTCTGCGTCAGGTGAACCCCTCCTGGGCGGGTCGATACGACCTCCTGGACGAACGGCTCAGGATGCGCTTCGAGGGTCTGCCCTGAGTTGTCGCACTTCTCTCGGGCCTGGCACCCTACAGCGACCCCAGCATCCCGACCACCCGGCCGTCGACCAGGTCGACCTTCTCCGCCTGGGGCGTGGCGGGCAGGCCCGGCATGCGCAGGATCTCGCCCAGCAGGGGCACGACGTAGCCGGCGCCGGCGGCCAGCAGCACGTCGCGGACCGTGACCTCGAAGCCCTCCGGCCGGCCGACCAGCTTCGGGTCGTCGGACAGGGAGCTCTGGGTCTTGGCCACGCACACCGGCAGGCCGCCGTAGCCGAGCTTCTCGATGTCGCGGATCGCCTTCTCGGCGCGGGGCTCGTAGCCCACGTCGGCGGCGCCGTACATCAGCCTCGCGACCTTGCCGATCTTGACCGGGATCGGGTCGGAGAGCTCGTAGAGCGGGCAGAACGGCCGCGACGTCCGCTCGGCGTGGGCGACCACCGCGCGCGCCAGCTCGACACCGCCGTCGCCGCCCGCGGCGAAGATGTCCGAGACCGCGAACGGCGCCCCCAGCTCGGCGGCGGCGCGCCGCACCACCTCGATCTCCTCGGGTGAGTCGGCGCCGAAGCGGTTGAGGGCGACGACCGGCCTCTCGCAGAAGGTGTGGATGCTCTCCACGTGCTTGGCCAGGTTGGGCAGGCCGCGCTCGACCGCGGCCGGGTCCGGGCTCTCGAGCCGGTCGCGCCGCACCCCGCCGTGCATCTTCAGCGCCCGCACCGTCGCCACCAGCACCACCGCGGCGGTGTCGAGGCCGGCGGTGCGGCACTTGATGTCGAAGAACTTCTCCGCGCCGAGGTCGAAGCCGAACCCGGCCTCGGTCACCACCCAGTCGGCGTGGGCCAGCGCCATCTTGGTCGCCACCACCGAGTTGCAGCCGTGGGCGATGTTGGCGAAGGGGCCGCCGTGGACGAAGGCGGGCACGCCCTCGCAGGTCTGGACCAGGTTGGGCTTGAGGGCGTCCTTCAGCACCACCAGCAGCGCCCCCACCGCCTTCAGGTCGGCGGCCCTGACCGGGGCGCGGTCGAAGGTCTCGGCGACGATCACCCGGCCGAGGCGCGCCCGGAGGTCGTCGAGGTCCTCGGCCAGGCAGAGGGTGGCCATGACCTCGGAGGCCGGGGTGATGTCGAAGCCGGTCTCCCGCGGCACGCCCTGCAGCACGCCGCCGAGGCCGATCACCACCTGCCGCAGGGCGCGGTCGTTGAGGTCCACCACCCGCCGCCACATCACCCGCCGCGGGTCGACGCCGAGCGCGTTGCCGTGGTGGATGTGGTTGTCGAGCAGCGCCGCGAGCAGGTTGTGGGCCGTGGTCACCGCGTGCATGTCGCCGGTGAAGTGGAGGTTGATGTCCTCCGCCGGGTGGAGGGTCGAGCGGCCGCCGCCGGTGGCGCCGCCCTTGACGCCGAAGGTCGGCCCCAGGGACGGCTCCCGCAGCGCCAGGCAGACCCGCTCGCCGATCCGGGCCAGGCCCTGGGCGAGGCCGATCGAGGTGGTGGTCTTGCCCTCGCCGGCCGGGGTCGGGGTGATGGCCGAGACCAGGACCAGACGCCCCGGGTCGCGGCCGCTCGAGCGCGCCTCGAGCTCGACCTTGGCCGCCGAGCGGCCGTACGGGATCAGGTGCTCGGGCCGGATGCCGAGGTCGCGGGCCAGGTCCGCGATCGGCCGGATGCCGGGGGTGCTGGTCACGCTCGCCTCCTTCCGCCGGCGCGCCCCGCCGCGGGGCGCACCCTACTCGAACCGCCAGATGGCGCACCCGTTGCCGGACAGGTTCAGACGCCAGGCGCCGGGGCCGCCCGAGGGGGGCAGCGAGCTGCCGTCGGCGTAGAGCAGCTCGACCGGGTAGCCCGGCACCGCGTACGGGCCGGCGACCTGGGTGCCGCCGGAGAGGTTGACCGCCACCAGGGCCCGCTCGCCCTCACTCTCGCGCACGAACGCCAGCACCGGCGCCTGGCCGCTGGCCTGGGTCAGCATCTGCAGCGAGCCCCCGCCGAGGGCGGCCGAGGCGGCCCGGGCGTGGATCAGGCCGCGGTAGTGGGACAGCAGCGAGCGCGGGTCGGAGACCTGGGCGGCGACGTTGGTGGTGGCCTGGCCGGGGGCGAACGGGTACCAGGGGCTGCCGGTGGTGAAGCCGCCGCCCGCCGAGGCGTCCCACGGCATCGGCGTGCGCTTGGCCTCGTCGCCCGTGCCGGTGCCGTTCTTGAGCCCGATCTCCTCGCCGTAGTAGACGAACGGCGTCCCCGGCAGGGTCAGGAGGATGGCCGCGGCGCTGCGCAGGGCGCCGGCGTTGGTGCCGAGCTGGGTGGCGACGCGGACCTGGTCGTGGTTGGTGAGGAAGGGGGCGTCGACCACCCCCTCCGGGTAGAGGGCCGCGGCCCGCCCGAGGGCGGCGGCGACGCCGGTCGCGTTGCCGTCCGCGACGGCGTCCAGGATGGCCGTCGCCAGCGGGAAGTCGAAGGTCATGGGCAGCTCGTCGCCGCCCTCGACCGCCGCGGTCGAGCCGTAGTAGCTGGCGATGACGCCGGCGTCCGCCCACGCCTCGCCCACCACCGCCGCGTCGGGCCGCGCGTCGCGCACCGCCCGCATCAGCTCGCGCCAGTAGGCGTGAGTGGGCGCGGTGTCCTGCTGCCCGGCCTGGCCGCCGGCGGTCTCGACCAGGTAGCGCACGGCGTCGATGCGGAACCCGTCCACCCCGCGCTCGAGCCACAGCCGCGCCAGGCGCTCGATCTCGGCCCGCACCCCCGGCGTGGCGAAGTTCAGGTCCGGCATGCCGCCCCAGAACACGCCGTAGTACCACGTGCCGTCGACCGGGTTCTGATGCCAGGCCGGCCAGTTGCCGCCCCACGGCTGCACCCAGCCCGGGTTCTGCTCGGCCCACACGTACCAGTCGCGGTGCTCGGCGGTCCGCGACGAGGCCGCGTCCTCGAACCAGGGGTGCTCGGAGCTGGTGTGGTTGACCACGAAGTCGAGGATCACCCGCACGCCCCGGCGGTGGGCCTCGTCCAGCAGCCGCTCGAGGTCCGCGTTGCTGCCGTAGTCGGGGTTGACGTTCTCGTAGTCGGTGACGTCGTAGCCGTGGTAGGAGGGCGAGTCGAGCACCGGCATCAGCCAGATGCCCTCCACCCCGAGGTCGTCGTCGGTGGCCGGGTCGCCGTCGTTGAGGTAGTCGAGCCGCTCGATCAGCCCGGGGAGGTCGCCGACGCCGTCGCCGTCGGAGTCGGCGAAGGAGCGCACGAAGATCTCGTAGAACACCGCCCCGCGCAGCCAGTCGTGGTCCCACTGCACGGCCGGCTCCCGCCGGCCCCCCGGCCGGCGGGGAGGGTCGGCGGCAACCGCGACCTGGACGGTGAGGAGGGCCAGAGCGGCGGCGAGGAGTGAGCGGCGCATGGGCCGATCCTAGCCGGATTCGGCCGGCAGGTCGAGGCAGGGGACGCCGCCGCGCCGTCAGCGGGCGAGGATCGCCCGCACCCGCGCCACCATCTCCGCGCGCGGGACCTCGACCTGGGCCGGCTGCGCCTCCCACTGCCTGCGGTCGGTGATCTCGGCCGCCAGGCGCTTGCCCAGCCGGAGGTCCTTGACCGACACGGTGCCGCGCGCGAACTCGTCGCCGCCGGCGACGATGGCCACCGCGCAGCCCTCGCCGTCGGCGTAGCCGACCTGCGCCTTGAGGCCGCGCGCCAGGCCGTAGTAGACCTCGGTGGCGATGCCGGCCGAGCGCAGCTCGGCAGCGATGCGCTGGTAGTCGACCATGCGGCTCGGGTCGAGGACGGTCACCAGCACCGGGCCCGGGGAGGCGGCCGCTCCCTCGAGCCGCGCCAGCAGCTCGCACAGCCGGTCGACGCCGATCGAGGCGCCGGTGGCCGGCACGGCCATGCCCAGCAGCCGCTCGACCAGGTTGTCGTAGCGGCCGCCGCCCGCGATCGAGCCGAAGCGCCGCACCGCGCCGCTCTCGTCGCGATACTCGAGCTTCGACACCGCCTCGAACACCGGCCCGGTGTAGTAGGCCAGGCCGCGCGCCACCGACGGGTCGAGCACCACCCGCTCCTCGCCGTAGCCGAGGGCGGCGAGCACGTCGTGGATGGCGCGCAGCTCGTCGAGGCCGGCGCGGCCGGACGGCGAGCCGCCCACCAGCCCCTCGAGCGAGGCCAGCACCCGCTCGCGGGTGGCGAGGTCGGCGCACAGGCCGACGTAGCCGCAGATCGGGCGGATGACCCCGTCGCCGAGGCCGAGGCCGGGCACCCGGGCGCCCGACTCCTGGTCGTCGCGCCCCGGCCCCAGCTCTGACGCCACGCCCTCGACGCCGATCCGGTCGAGCTTGTCCACCACCCGCAGGATGTCCCGCTCGAGCCCCTCGTCGCCGGTCACGCCGAGGCTCTCGAACAGGCCGCGGATGAGCTTGCGGCTCGACACCCTGACCTCGTAGCTGCCGCGCTCGAGGCCGATCGCCTCGAGGGCGTCGCACAGCACCAGGCAGACCTCGGCGTCGCAGCTCGGGTCGGCCACGCCGACGGTGTCGAAGTCGAGCTGCCAGAACTCGCGGAAACGACCCGGCGCCAGCTTCACTTCGTAGCGGTAGACCGGCCCGAACTGGTAGCGCCGGAGCAGCGGCGCCTTGGGCTTGCCGCCGCCCGCGGCCGCCTGCTGCGCCCGCGGCCACAGCTCCTCGGCGTACCTGCGGGCCAGCGGCGCGGTCAGGTCGTAGCGCAGGGCCAGGAAGTGGTTCTCCATCAGGACCCGGTTCCACTCGTCGCGCAGCGGCTCGCCGCTGGCGTCGAGGATCGGCTCGCTCTCGGGGTTGCGGAACGAGTACACCCCCTCCTCCGGGGTGTCGGCGTCGGGCAGGTGCTTGCCGAGGCAGTCGGCGTACTCCACCACCGGCGTGTCCCAGTGGCGGAAGCCGTACTGGCGGTAGACCCTGGTCGAGGCCTCGACGACCTTCCACCGGAGCTCGTTCATGCCCGGTGTGATGTCCCGGAAGCCTTTGATCTTGCGTGGGATGATGCCTCTGGCGGTGGTCGACATGGCGGTCCCTCCCGGACCCCGGCAGCGCCTCGACCCCGTCCGCGGGCGGGTCCGCGGGGATCACGCCGGCGCGGCCCGGCGGCGCCGACCGGCCGCCGCGCGGCGGAGCGGGT
>CAYTJW010000321.1:0-6220 GCA_964438135.1 uncultured Thermoanaerobaculia bacterium | reverse complement strand
GAGCAGGCCCAGCCGGGGCTCGCCCAGGACCCGGGCGGCGACCCGGGCGTTGGCCGGCAGCAGCTCGGGCACGACCGCGAAGCCGGCGGTGGGGTCGCGGCGGCCGTCGCGCAGGGCGAGGAAGGCGGCGCGGAGGGAGCGGAGCATGGCCGAGGACATGCCGTCGGTGCCGAGGCCGAGGGTGCAGCCGAGCCCGGCCGCGCGCAGCAGGTCGAGGCGGCCGACGCCGTTGTTGGCGTTGGACTCGGGGTTGTGCACCAGCACGGCGCCGGCCCGGCCGAGGGCCGCGTAGTCCCCGTCGGCGAGGTGGATGCCGTGGGCCAGGAGGGCGTCGCCGTCGAGCAGGCCGGCGTTCGCCAGGCGGTCGACCGGGGCCGCGCCGTAGCGCTGCCGGGACACCTCCACGTCGAGCCGGTCCTCGGCCAGGTGGACGTGCACGCCCAACCCCGCCGGGCGGGTGCGGGCGGCGGCGTCGAGGGTCTCGGTGTGGAGGGTGAAGCTGGCGTGCAGGCCGAGCATGCCGCGCAGGCGGGGGTGGTCGCGGTGGCGGGCGGCGAAGTCGAGGTTCTCCTCCAGGCCGGCCAGCGCCTCGTCGTGGCCGTTGCGGTCGGAGACCTCGTAGCACAGCACGGCGGACAGGCCGGCCTCGGCCACCGCCCCGGCGATCGCGTCCAGGCTGCCGCGCAGGGCGGCGGGCGAGGCGTGGTGGTCGAAGACCGTCGTGCACCCCCAGCGGATGCAGTCGGCCAGGGCGAGCAGGGCGGACAGGCGGACGCTGTCGGCGGCGAGGGCGCGGTCGAGCCGCCACCACAGCCCCTCCAGCACCTCGCCGAAGTCGCGCGTCGGCGCCCCCGGGTCGAGACCGCGCGCCAGGGCCGAGTAGAAGTGGTGGTGGAGGTTGACCAGGCCGGGCAGGATCAGGCCGCCGCGGGCGTCGAGGCGGCGGGCGTCCGGCCAGCGCGCGGCGAGCTCCCCGTGGGCGCCCACGGCCGCGATGCGCTCGCCCTCCCAGGCGACGGCGCCGTCGACGACGACCTCCGGCTCCGTGCCGCCGGTCACGACCACACCCGGGCCGACCAGGAACATGGCGCTGCTCATGCGACCTCCCGGGGGCAGTGTAGCGGGAGCCCCGCCGCCGGTCGAGGCGCGCTCCCCGGCTCGTCGCTCAGGCGGGCGGGAGGGGGCGCCCCAGCGCCAGGCGGATGAGCTGGTCGCCGCGCAGCATGCCCAGCGAGCCGGTCGCGGCCAGCGTCTCGTCGTAGCCCTGGACGGCGTCGGCGGGGAGGCGCGGGTCGCGGATCGCCACCGGCACCGGGTCGGCGGCGTGGGAGCCGGTCGACACCGGCGTCGGGTGGTCGGGCAGCACCGACACCACCGCCTCGATGCGGCGCTCCTCGAGCCCGGCCAGGACGTGGCGCACGAGCCTCTCGTCCAGCATCTCGATGCAGCGGATCTTGAGGGCCAGGTCGCGCGCGTGGCCGGCCTCGTCGGGGGCCTCGACGTGGACGAACACGAAGTCGTGGTCGGCCAGCGCGTCGAGCGCGTGTTGGGCCTTGCCCTCGAAGTTGGTGTCCCACAGCCCGGTCGCGCCCGGCACCTCGACGACGGTCATGCCGGCGTAGCGGCCGAGCCCGCGCAGCAGGTCCACGGCGGAGATCACCGCCCCCCGCACGCCGAAGCGCTCCTGGAGCGTCGCCAGGTGCGGCCGCCGCCCCGGCGACCAGGTCCAGATGGCGTCCGCGGCGTCCTTGCCGGCCGCCCGCCGCCGGGCGTTGACCGGGTGCGCGGCGAGGATCGGCAGAGCGGCGGAGTACAGCTCCACCAGCCTGTCGGCGGTCCGCCGCGCCCGCTCCGAGTCGTCGGCGGGGCGCGGCAGCAGATCCTCCACCCGGCCGCCGACGTGGTCGTGGGGCGGCGCGCAGGAGACCTCCGGCGCGGCCCAGCTGCCGCGCAGCACCAGCAGGTGGCGGTAGGCCACGCCGGGGTGGAAGGTGACCGGCAGCGGCCCCTGGCCGTTGCCGAGCGCCGCGTCGAGGTCGCGCACGATCTCGGCCGCCTCGTCGCTGGCGATGTGGCCGGCGGAGTGGTTGCGGATCGTCCCCGCCTCGAGGGCGACGAGGTTGCACCGCAGGGCGACGTCCTCGGGCCCCAGCTCGACCCCCATCGCCGCCGCTTCCAGCACCGCCCGCCCCTGCACCGCCCGCGGGCCGTCGTAGCCGAGCACCGACAGGTTGGCCACGTCGGACCCCAGCGGCCAGCCCGGCTCGATGCTCCGGAACAGGCCCACCCGACCCTCGCGGGCGACCCGGTCGACGTGGGGCTTGCGCGCGACCTCGAGCGGCGTGCGGCCGCCCAGCTCGGGCAGCGGGCGGTCCGACATCCCGTCACCGAGGATGAGGATGGACTTCATGCGTACTCCTCGAGCAGCAGCGCCTTGAAGGCGGCGTACGAGCTGTCGACGGTCCGGTAGGACTCCTGGCGCCGGTCCAGCCCCTCGAGGCTCGGCGGCAGCGCCGGCTCGACGCCGGTCACCGCCCGCACCTCGTCCGGGAACTTGGCCGGGTGGGCGGTCTCCAGGCACACCGCCGCCCGCTCCCGCTCCTCGGGGTGGCGCTCCAGGCACCGCTCGAGCCCGGCCCAGCCGACCGCGCCGTGCGGCTCGAGCAGGACGCGGTGCTCGGACCAGACCCGCCGGATCGTGGCCCGCGTCGTCTCGTCGTCGACCGAGACCGCGAACAGGTCCCGCCGCATCCGTTCCAGGTCCGGGGGGCGGCGGACGGCGCCGGTCTCGTCCATCCAGCCGCCGTAGGCGTCCACCAGTCGCGCCAGGTTCGAGGGGTGGCCGACGTTCATGGCGTTGGAGATGCACTCCCGGGACGGGTCGACCGGGCGGTACTCGCCGGTCTCGAGGTAGCGCGGCACCTCGTCGTTGGCGTTGGTGGCGATCACCATCCGCGCCACCGGCACCCCGGCCCGCCACGCCAGAACGCCGGCCATCATGTCGCCGAAGTTGCCCGACGGGACCGAGAAGACGACCCGCTCGCCGCCCGCCAGGTCGGCCGCGCGCGCCGCCGCCCACAGGTAGTACACCGACTGCGGCAGCAGGCGCCCGACGTTGATGGAGTTGGCCGAGGACAGGCCGAGCGCGCCGAGCTCCGGGTCCGCGAAGGCCCGCTTCACCAGCGCCTGGCAGTGGTCGAACTTGCCCTCCAGGGCGAGGGTCGCGACGCTGCCGCCGAGGGTCGTCATCTGCTTGCGCTGGCGGTCGGAGACCTCGCGCAGCGGGAAGAGGATGAGGACCCTGATCCCGGGCACCCCCTGGAACGCCGAGGCCACCGCCGAGCCGGTGTCGCCGGAGGTGGCGGTGAGGATCAGCAGCTCCCGCCCCTGGTCCGCCACCAGCCTCCCCAGCGCCCGGCCCATGAAGCGCGCCGCGAAGTCCTTGAACGAGGCGGTCGGCCCCTGGTCGAGCCGCAGCACGTGCGCCCGCCCCGTGACCCGCTCCAGGGGCACGTCGTAGCCGTACGCGTCGGCGCAGATCTCGTCCAGGGTCTCGCGGCGGAAGGTCCCCTCGACGTACGGCCACAGCATCTCGGCCGCCAGCTCGGGGTAGGCGAGGTCGCGCGCGCGCCGCAGCAGCGAGGCCGGGAGCGCCGGCACCGGCCGGGGCATGTAGAGCCCCCGATCCGGGGCCTGCCCCTGCAGCAGGGCCGCCCCGAGCCCGACCTCTGGCGCCGATCCGTTGGTGCTGTAGAAGCTGATCACGGCCAACCTCCCGGCTGGGGAAGATACCACCTCCCGCCCCGTCGCCGTCTCACGGCCCGGCCGGGCCGAGGGCGCGCTCGAGGCGGGCGCGGTCGTCGTCGGGGACGTCGACGAAGCGGACGCCCATGCCCGACGTGCCGTCGCGGCGGGGGTCGCCGTGGCGGACCACCTCCACCTCGCAGGTCAGCGGCGCCGGGTCGTCGGGGAGGGTGAGCACGACCCGCGCCCGGCTGCCGACCGGGTAGAGGCGGGTGGTGCTGAGGAACATGCCGCTGGCGGACACGTCCCGGCTCTGGGCCATGAACCGGTCGCGCTTGGAGTCCTCGAGGGCGACGTCGAGCCGGACCAGCAGCCGCACCGCCTTGCGCGGCAGGATGCCGAGCAGGCGGCACAGCTTGAGCTCCTGGTCGTCGGCCGCGTCCTCGTTGGCGATCACCAGGTCGACGCCGGTGTCGAGGTAGGCCGCGGCCCGATCGCGGTCGGCGGCCGCGGCGAGCAGCGCCACCGGCGCGTCGTGGCTGGCCGAGGACGGGGTGCGGGAGGCGCTCAGGAACTCCTCGAGGGTGAGCCGCTGCAACGGGAAGCGGAGGATGAGGGCCGAGAACGGCACCGCCGACACCAGCTCCAGGGCGCCGGTGGCGGTGGGGAGCCGGTCGACGTCGAAGTTGATCCGCCGCAGCACCCGCTCGATGCCGACGTAGACCTCGGGCTCGACCTCGACCACCAGGATGTTCTGCCTCGCCGTGGCCATGGCCCATTGTAGCGGGGCGAGGTGGGCGGGTCGAGGGGAGCGACGGCGTGGCTGGCCGGCACCCCGGCCTCGACCGCGAGGACCCCGTTCCCTCGCGGGCCTCGGCGCTACGGCCGGCCGACCAGGCCGGTGGCCTCCAGCCAGCGGCCGACCTCCTCCGCCGCCAGCTGGTTGCCGGCGATGTTCCAGTGGGTGTCGCGGGGCTTGTAGAGGCGGCGCGCGCGACCCTCCTCGGCGAACCGGGGCAGGAGGTCGAGGTGGGGAATGCCGAGGCGCTCGAGCCGCTGGCCGAGGAGACGGTTCGGTCGGGCGAGGTCGAGGTCGCCCGGGGCCACGCCGGTGCCGGCGGCGAGGCTCGCGAGCACGGCGGCGTCGACCTGGTACTCCTCCGGGATCGCCACCACCGCGAAGCCGATGCCCCGGGCGCGGCAGACCCGGCGCATCTCGGCCAGCTCCGCCACCGCCCGGTCGAGCCCGAGCTCGAACGAGCCGCCGGGCAGCAGGCAGGCCGCTCCCCGCCGGTGCATGATGGCGCGAAAGGCCTGCTCGGTCTGGGTCGGCGCGTCGTCGTCGTAGGTCGCCTGGGGGTGGACGACCCGCCCCTCGAGCCTGGGTCGCGCGACGAGCGCGAAGTGGGCCAGGGCGGTCAGGTGGGAGTGCTCGAACCACTCGCGCCGTCGCGGCCGGCAGTCCTCGACGTCGTTGCCGATGCAGAACGACAGCAGCACCAGGTCGGGGTCGAGGGCGAGCCCCTCGCTCACCAGCAGGGCGTGCTGGTCGACCGGGCCGATGCCGGGGATGCCGAGGTTGAGGACCTCGACCGACGGCAGGCGCTGCTCGAGCAGGGTCAGGTAGTTGTCCTCGTAGGGCACGACCCCGAAGGCGTGGGAGTCGCCCAGGGCCACCACCCGGCAGCTCCCGGGGCGCCGGGGTCCGAACTCGAGGTCCTTGAAGCCGCGCGAGTTGAGGGCGAAGCCGTAGTCCCGCGAGCCGGGCCGGCCGCGGAACCGGTTGTAGGACTGGTCGAAGAAGACCGGCACCGGTCGGACGTGGTGCCACAGGCGCAGCGCCAGCTCGCCGGCGGCCAGCGACAGCAGCGCCACGAGAGCGGCGTCGCGGACCGTGCGGAGGGCTGGCGCGCGGGCGGGCGAGGCCACGGTCGACCCTACGACTCGGCCCGCTTGCGGCCGACGAACAGCAGGCCGACGCCCCAGGGCAGGCCGTCGGCCAGGCGGTCGAGGTCGAAGGCAACGGCGACCGCCCGCACCAGCCAGCGGCGCCGGCCCAGCTCGGACACGCGGCGCAGGGTCGGGTCCACGCTGGCGAGGCCCTCGGTCCGCAGCCGTCGCCGGTTGACGCGGAGCAGGAACAGGCCGTCGTAGAGGCGCAGCAGCGGCCAGCCCCAGACCGTCACCCGGGCCTCGAGCCCGGCGCCCCCGAGCAGCTCGGCCATGCCCCGGCGCGTGTAGCGGCGCAGGTGGCCGGCCCACTCGTCCCAGTCCGTCCACTGCTCCGGCCCGGCGGGCACGGTGCCGGCCAGGCAGCCGCCCGGGGCGAGGCAGCGCGCCAGCTCGGCCACGGCCCGGCCGTGGTCAGGGACGTGCTCCAGGGTCTCGGCCGTCGTGGCGGTGGCGAAGGCACCGTCGGCGAAGGGCATCCGGGTGACGTCGGCCAGCACCGGCAGCACCCGTTGCGCCTGGCCTG
>CAYTJW010000320.1:0-6244 GCA_964438135.1 uncultured Thermoanaerobaculia bacterium | reverse complement strand
GTCGGCGACGTCGACTTCGGCCCCGGGCCAGGCGCGGCGGACCGCTCCCTGCCGTTCGGCCCGCTGCCGGCGACCGGCGAGGAGGTCACGGCCGTGGCCGGGGTCGCGGCGGCACGAGGGCTGGCCACGACCACCCTGCGCGGCGCCGCGGCCACCAAGGCCGGGCTCGTGGGCGTCATCGACGGCGCCACCGTCGTCCACCTGGCAACGCACGGCTTCTTCTCGCACGCGGCCTGGGCCGACGGCGGCGGGCGCGGCCCTCGAGCGGCCGACGAGGGCGTCGGCCCCACCCGCAACCCCCTGGTCGAGTCGGGCCTGGCCCTGGCCGGCGCGAACCCGGGCGGCGGCGCCACCGCCGACTCGGCGGCGCTGCTGACGGCCGAGGAGCTGGTCGGCCTGGACCTGGGCGGCTGTCGCCTGGTCGCCCTCTCCGCCTGCGACACCGGTCGCGGCGAGGAGGTGACCGGGCAGGGCGTGCTCGGGCTGCGGGCGGCCGTGGTCGCAGCCGGCGCCAGGGCGCTGGTGATGTCGCTGTGGAAGGTGCCCGACGCGGCCACCCGGCAGCTGATGGAGCGGTTCTACCGCAACCTGTGGCAGCGCGGCCTGCCCCCGGCGCAGGCCCTGCTCGACGCCCAGCTCAGCTGCCGCGACGACCCGGACCCGGAGCTGTCCGCGCCGATCGCCTGGGCAGGCTGGGTCGTGGCCGGCGAGGGCTGGTGAGGGGCGAGCCGCAGTGCGCACCGGCGCCAGGCGACCGGTCAGCGCGGTCGCCGGCCCGCCGGCGGTACAATCCCCCCGGAGGTCGCTGGGTGGGGACGGGGTGGGCACCAGGGTCGCCGGACCGGTCGACAGACCGGCCGCACCGGCGTCGCGCCCGGTTGGCCCTGGCCGTGCTCGTCCTGCTGGCGGCCGCGGCGCCGGCACCGGCCACCTGGTGGGCGGTGCGGCACCGCGGCGCCTACCCGACCCACGTCAACGCCGTGGGCTGGTCGCCGTCGGGACAGCGCGCCCTCGCCGTCGGCGACGGCGGCGTCGTGCTCCTCTCCACCGACGCCGGCGCCACCTGGCAGACGCGACCTGCCGGCAGCGCCGCCGACCTCCTCGGCGTCGCCTGGCAGAGCGAGACGGCGGCGTGGGCGTGCGGCGAGCGGAGCCTCGGCTGGACCACCGTCGGCGACCTGGTGCGCACGACCGACGGCGGGTGGTCGTGGCAGGTCGCGATCGCCGACCACCCTGCGAGCCTGACCAGCGTCGCCTTCGCCGACCCCACCCACGGCTGGGTCGGCGAGGCCGCCGCCGAGCTGTTGCGCACGACCGACGGCGGCGCCACCTGGACGCCGATCCCCACTGCCGCCGGCCACTCCGCCACCCTCGCCTTCGTCGACACCCAGGTCGGGCTCGGCGCCGGTCGCGGCATGGAGTTCGACGTCTACCGCACCACCGACGGCGGCGCCAGCTGGGGGCTGGTCCACGAGAACCCCAACGGCACCGTGGTCGCCATCGACTTCGCCAGCGCGACCCGGGCCTTCCTCGCCGACCCGGTGTCGGTGTCGGCCTCGACCGACGGCGGCCTGACCTGGGCGCCGAGCGCGGCCGTCAGCGAGGCGTGGGTCACCGGCCTCGACTTCGCCGACCCGGTGCGCGGCTGGCTGGTCGGCCGCCAGCAGCGCCCCGGATCGAGCGACGCCTTCGTTCTGGCCTCGTCCGACGGCGGCCAGAGCTGGCTCGAGCAGGCCTACTCGAGCCCCAACAGCCCGGGCGCGGTCGCCGCCCGAGACGCCGACCGGGTGCTCGTCGGCGGCCAGTACGGGTCGCTCGGCCGCACCACCGACGGCGGCCAGAGCTGGGTCTCGTGCGCCGCGTCCCCGGCCAACGACATCCTCGACCTGGCCATGGTCGACCCGGACAACGGCTGGGCGGTGGGGCCGCCGAGCTGGCTGGCCCGCACCTCCGACGGCGGTCGCACCTGGAGCCGCCTGGCCGGCGTCGGCGCGAGCCCGCTCGAGGCGATCCAACGGCTCGACGCCCTGAACCTCGTCGCCGCCGGGCCCGGCTCGTTCGTCGCCAGCACCGACGGCGGCTCCACCTGGGCCGTGCGCAGCGCCGCGCTGGAGTTCCACGCCCTCCACTTCCGCGCCCCCCTCGACGGCCTCGCCGGGACCCGCCACGGCATCTGGCGCACCACCGACGGCGGCCTCGGCTGGGACTACGTCGCCGGCATGGGCCTGGGCGGCGTCTTCGGCTTCTCGTTCGTCGACCAGGACCTGGGCGTCGCCGCGGCCGGGAACGAGAACATCCTCCGCACCACCGACGGCGGCGCCAGCTGGGCCACCGTCTACGCCCCGCCGCCGCCCAGCGTCTACCTGGCGGCGGTCGACTTCGCCGACGCGGCCCACGGCTGGGCGGTCGGCGAGGGCGGGCTGGTCCTGGCGACCACCGACGGCGGCGCGACCTGGGTCGAGCAGGCGAGCGGGGTCGGCGCCGACCTCCGGGACGTCCACTTCTGGACCCCCGACAGCGGCCTGGCGGTCGGCGACGGCGGCCTCGTCCTCGAGACCACGGACGGCGGCTCCACCTGGGCCGCGGCCACCTCGCCGACCACCGGCGACCTCGCCTGCGTCGCCGCCTTCGACCCGGCCCACGTCTGGGTCGGCGGAGCCTGGGGGGTCGTGCTGGTCCCGGACGGCCCGCCGCTGTTCGCGGACGGCTTCGAGGCGGGGACGACCGCCGCCTGGGGCTCGACCGCGCCGTGACCGCCCGAACGCCGGGGAGCCCCCCGCGACCCACCGGGCGGGCGCGGCAGCCGGCCGGGGGTCACGGCAGCGTGCCGACGTAGCTCTCGCGGGTGGTGGCGTGGTAGCCGTCGACCCGCACCTCGACCTGGCGGCGGACGCGGGCGCCGATGCCGGAGGAGTTGAAGGAGATGATGTAGCGCGACGACAGCTCGCGGCGCAGCTCGTCGACCACCGCCGGCATCCGCTCGGCGGTGGGGACCCGCTGGTAGCCCCCGCCCGACAGCTCGGCGACCATCCGCAGCACCTCCTCGAACGACAGGCCGGCGTTGGCCTCGCGCCGCCCCGCCGGCTCGACGCCGAGGACGTAGAACGGGGTGTTGAGCTCGCGCGCCAGGGTGGTCGCCCGCGCCGCGTCGAGGCGCGAGGCGTTGTCGATGCCGTCGGTCAGGAGGATCACCGCCCGGCGGTGGTGGCGGGCGCGCCGCATCACCTCCGGCACGCGCTGCACCATGTCGTAGAGGGCGGTCACGCTCCACGGGTGGACCAGCTCGAGCAGCGGCGGCAGGAGGTGGAGGGGGGTGCCGAAGGGGAACCGCTCCAGCACCCGCTCGCCGCCGAAGGTCCACAGCGTGACCTCGTCCTCCGCTCCTCGCCCCTCCAGGAAGGTCATCACCATGCTCTTGCAGGCCTCGATCTTCCGCCCGCCCATCGAGCCCGAGGTGTCGACCACGAAGGCGAGGGAGAGGGGCAGGTCGCGCTCCTGCTCGACGCCCGGGACCGGGTACTCGAGGCCGTCGACGAAGAGGTGGAACCGGCGTGCCGGCAGGTCGGCGACCACCCGGCCGGCGTCGTTGCGGACGGTCACCGGGATGACCACCGCGTCGACCTGCACCTCGCCGCGGTACTGGCCCGCGGCCCGGCCCGGGGCCAGCAGCGCGAGCCCCAGCGCCAGCCACAGGGCTCCCCGGGCGAGCGTCCTCACTGCGGCGGCCCGTCGGGCGGGGCGGTGAGCGCGTCGCGCACGTCGCGGCCGCTGGCCGCGCGGAAGCGGTCCGAGAAGCTCGGCACCGGCCCGCCGCTCGCGTCCAGGTAGACCCGCTCGACGCGGTGGGTGGGGATGAACTGGGTCGAGGGCACGATCAGGCGGTCGCCGGCCCCCGTCAGCTCCTGGTGGAGCCAGTCCTCGACCGAGTTGAGGTCGAGACCGCGCACCACCAGGCCGACCGCGTCCAGGCGCAGCAGCACCCCCCACAGCTTCTCCTTGGGGCTCGAGCAGTGGACCAGGACCAGCGCCCCGGCCTCGACCGTCTCCACCTCGGGCCTCAGTGACCCGGGACCGGCTGCGACAGCTCCAGCAGCACGCCGCCCGCGGACTTGGGGTGGACGAAGCAGACCAGGCAGCCGTGGGCGCCCTGTTGCGGCTCGGCCGACAGCAGCCGGAAGCCCTGCGCCGCCAGGTCGCGCATGGCGGCGCGGATGTCCGGCACGCGGACGCAGAGGTGGTGCAGGCCGGGGCCGCGCTTGTCGAGGTGGACGGCGATCGGCGAGTCCGGCGCGGTCGGCTCGAGCAGCTCGAAGCGGGTCTCGCCCACCGGCAGGAACGCCACCCTGACCTTCTGCGACGGCACCTCCTCGGTGCCGGCCAGCTCCAGGCCGAGGGCGCGGTAGAAGGCCAGCCCCTCGTCCAGAGAGGCGACCGCAATGCCGACGTGGTCCAGGGTCATCTCGCTCATGCTTCACTCCTTGCCGATCGACAACAGCAGCTCGCGGGCGATCACCAGCCGCTGGATCTCGCTCGTGCCCTCGCCGATGGTGCAGAGCTTGGCGTCGCGCCACGCCCGCTCCACCGGGTAGTCCCTGGTGTAGCCGTAGCCGCCCAGGATCTGCACCGCCTCCTCCCCCACCGCCACCGCCGCCTCCGAGGCGTAGACCTTGGCCATCGACGACTCCAGGGTCGTGGTCAGGCCGCGGTCCTTGAGCACCGACGCGCGCAGGGTGAGGAGCCGGGCGGCGTCGACTCGGGTGGCCATGTCGGCCAACTTCTGACGGATCAGCTGGTAGGCCGAGATCGGCTTGCCGAACTGCTCGCGCACGGTGGCGTAGTGGAGGGCCGTCTCGAACGCGCCGCGGGCGATGCCGACCGACAGCGCGGCGATCGAGATGCGGCCGCCGTCGAGCACCTTCATCGCCTGGATGAAGCCCTCCCCCTCGTCGCCGAGGAGGTAGCTGCCCGGCACCCGGCAGTCCTCGAGGGTCAGGGAGGCGGTGTCCGAGCAGCGCATGCCGAGCTTGCTCTCCTTCTTGCCAACCGCCACGCCCCGCGCGTCGAGCGGCACCACGAAGGCGGAGATGCCGTGGTGGGCCTTGCCGGGCGAGGTACGGGCCATCAGCACCGCCACCTCGCCGACCGAGGCGTGGGTGATGAAGCTCTTGGACCCGTTCAGGACCCAGTCGGTGCCGTCGCGGCGGGCGGTGGTGCGGGTGCCGCCGGCGTCGGAGCCGGCCCCGGCCTCGGTCAGGCCCCAGGCGCCGACCCACTCCCCCGTGGCCAGCTTGGGGACGAAGGCCTGCCGCACCTCGTCCGAGCCGAACATGAACAGGTGGTTGGTGCAGAGCGAGTTGTGCGCGGCCACGCCGAGGCCGACGCCGCCGTCGGCCGCCCCGAGCTCCTCGAGGATGGTGGCGTACTCGACGTAGCCGAGACCCGCGCCGCCGAGCTCCTCGGGGATGAGGATGCCCATCATGCCCAGCTCGCCCAGCTTGCGGAAGACCTCCCGGGGGAAGGTCTGGCTCTCGTCCCAGGCCGGGGCGTGGGGGACGATCTCGTTGCGCGCGAAGTCCCGCACCATGTCGCGGATGGCCGCCTGCTCGGGGTTCAGCTCGAAGTCCATCGCCACCTCCTCGGGGCCGGCCCCATTCTACTCGCCCGGCGCGCCTTTCCCGCTCCCTGCCCCGGTCGCCGGCGCGTGGCTCTGCCCCTCGCGGTCACCCGACGTCCGGCGCCCATGCCGCCGAGACGACCGACTCCCGCCCGGGTTGACAGGCCGACGGGCCCCCCGATTCGGCGCCTTCCAGCACGCCCGCCAGCTGCCGACAGCGAGGAACCGCCTGGCTCTCCCGTCGCCGCGGTCATCCGGCGCGAGAACGCGGCACCACCGACGACCGGTGGGCCCCGGACCTTGCGACGCGACCACCGGCGCCCAGGGCCAGGTCGACGGCACGAGCGCCGGGGCTCACGGCCGGCCCCGCCCGCTCAGCCGCCGCCGTGGCGCCGCGCCAGGGCGCCGCCGCACTGGCCCTGGTGGAAGGACACGGTGTAGGTGCCGAGGTCGTCGGCGACGGTGTAGCTGGTGCCGACGTGCTCCCGGCCGAGGCTGATGCCGCCGCTGCCCCGCGGCCGGTAGCTCCTCTCCACCCGGGCGCCGGGGAGGATCGCCCGGGCGTCGGCTTCCCCGGCCGAGCTCCACACCACCACCCGCCCGTCGCGGTCGGTCAGGTCGCCGCCCGCG
>CAYTJW010000319.1:0-6246 GCA_964438135.1 uncultured Thermoanaerobaculia bacterium | reverse complement strand
GAAGGCGGTGGCGAAGTGCTGCGGCACGCCCGGGGTGCGCCCCTCGGGCCGGCTCGCGAAGGGCACGATCTCGTCCGCGGGCCAGCGACAGGAGGCCAGGCCGGCGAGGCCGAGCGAGGCCGCGGCGAGGCGCAGGAAGTCGCGCCGGCTGGCGGCCGGCAGCGCCTGCCAGGTCGCGGGCCCGAGCTCGCGCTCCAGGGCCGCGGTCAGCCCGGCCTCGTCGGCCAGGTGGTCCAGGCTCCGCCAGTAGCGGTGGCCGGTCGGGGGCGACGTCAGCGGTGGCATGTGGTGCAGTCCGTGGGCGGGTCGACCTCGCCCGCCCGGGCGAGGCGGAGACCGAGCGCCTCGGGGTCGTCGGCCGGCGCCCAGTCCATCCGCGTCACCGCGTCGACCGGTCGCAGGGCGGGAGCCGGGTGGCGGTGGCAGTCCAGACACCAGCCCATGCTCAGGGGCTCGACCTGCTGCACCACCTCCATGGCGTCGACCCGGCCGTGGCAGGAGACGCAGCCGACGCCGCGGCGGACGTGGGCCGAGTGGTTGAAGAAGACGTAGTCGGGCTGGTCGTGGACCTTGACCCAGCGCAGCGGCAGCCCGGTCGCGTGGCTCTCCCTGAGCGGCTCCAGCTTGCGGCTCTCGGCCCGGACCCGGGCGTGGCAGTTCATGCAGACCTGGGTCGGCGGCACGGCCGCGCACGCCGCCTCGTCGACCGTGGTGTGGCAGTAGCGGCAGTCCATGCCGAGCTGACCGACGTGCAGGGCGTGGCTGTACGGCACCGGCTGCAGCGGCTGGTAGCCGACGTCGGTGGTCCGCGGCGAGAAGCCGAAGGTGACGATCACCAGCGCGTACAGCACCCCGCCCGCGCCACCGACCGCGAGGCCCGGTCGCAACAGGTTCGTCCACCTCGGGAAAACGAAGTGGTCGCTGGAGTTAGCCCCGCTCATGCGAGCGAATCCTAGCGGCGTCGGGGAGCCAAGTCAAGCACCGCCGGCCTCAACCGGGGCGCCCTCGACGCCCGACGCTACTCGGCGCTGAACGACTGCAGCTCGACCGGCACCACGTGCACCGTGGCGCTGGTGAAGTCGACCGTGAAGGTGCCGGTGACGGCGGGCGAGAACGTGCTGACCACCAGGTAGTAGGTCTGGCCTGGCTGCAGCTGGACGGCGTCGGCGGCGAGGAACGCGCTCCAGTTGCCGGCGCCGTCGTCGTCGTCCCATGCGACCACGTTGACGAGCGGCGTCGCCGGGTTGAAGGGGTCGCAGTAGACGAACATGGTGGTGTCGGTCATGGTCGACGCCGTCACCGCGCACTCCAGGTTCTCCGCCGCCGTGACCTGGATGGGGATGACCTCGTAGTACTCGCCGTTCTGGCTGGAGTCGCTGCAGGTCGCCGCGCAGGAGGTGGAGACGTTGCACAGGTAGCACCGGTCCCAGACCGGCGACGCCGCCGTCAGCTCGCCCGAGTAGGTGTCGGCGAGCACCGTGCCCGGGCCGAAGGTCACGTCCCGCGCCGGCCCCTCGCGCTCGACCGTCCACTGCTTCTCGAGGTCCGCGGCCGACGCCGCGAGCGCGACCGACACGACCAGGAACGACACCACGAGCACGCTCCTCATATGACCTCCAGGGGCGCCGTCCGCGGCGCACCGCCCGCATCTTACCGCAGGCGGGTACAATTCGCCCCATGCCCCACCCCGTCGACCTCCGCTCCGACACCGTCACCCAGCCGACGCCAGCCATGCGCCGGGCCATGGCCGCGGCCGAGGTCGGCGACGACGTCTACGGCGAGGACCCCACCGTCGCCCGCCTCGAGGCCCGGGGCGCCGAGCTGCTCGAGCGCGAGGCGGCGGTGTTCGTGCCCTCCGGCACCATGGGCAACCAGGTCGCCATCCACCTCCACTGCCGGCCCGGCAGCGAGGTCGTCGGCGAGGCCGGCTCGCACTGCTTCCACTTCGAGATGGGGGCCATGGCGGCCCTGAGCGGCGCCCTGCCGCGGCCGGTGCGCGGCGACGGCGGGGTCCTCGAGCCGACCCGGGTCGAGTCCGCCATCCAGCCCCGCGCCGGCTACCGCACCCCGACCGCCCTGCTGCTGCTCGAGAACTCGCACAACCTGGCCGGCGGCCGCGTCACCCGACCGGAACGGATGAGGGAGCTGGTCGCGGTGGCCCGCGCCCACGGCCTGCCGGTCCACCTCGACGGCGCCCGCATCCACAACGCCGCGGCCGCCCTCCGCGTGACCGCAGCCGCGCTCGCGCGCGGCTGCGACACGGTCATGTTCTGCCTCTCCAAGGGCCTGGCCGCACCGGTCGGGTCGCTGCTGGTCGGCGACCGCGACGCCATGGTCGAGGCGCGGCGGGTCCGCAAGATGCTCGGCGGCGGCATGCGCCAGGTCGGCGTCCTGGCCGCGGCCGGCCTGGTCGCCCTGGACGAGATGCTCCCTCGCCTGGCCGAGGACAACCGCCGCGCCCGCCGCCTGGCCGAGCTGTTGGCCGCGGTCCCGGGCGTGCTCCTCGACCCGGCCACGGTCGAGACCAACATCGTCTTCTTCGGCCTCGCCCCGACCGCCCCGCTGACCGCCCCGGAGCTCGCCCGGCGCCTCGGCGAGGGCGGCGTCCTGGTCCACGCCCTGGACGCGTCGAGCGTCCGCATGGTCACCCACTACCAGATCGGCGACAGGGACGTCGAGGCCGCGGCGGCCGCGGTCGGCCGGGCGCTGGCGGGCTGAGGCCCGAGGCTCGTCGCGGCGCCGCCCCGTCACCTCCCGGCCGCCGCCCGGGCCCGCTCCTCCTCGACCAGGACCCGGCGCAGGTACTTGCCGACCACGGTCTTCGGCAGCTCGACGCGGACCTCGACCTGGCGCGGCACCTTGAACGGGGCCAGGTGCAGGCGGCAGAACTCGACGATCTCGGTCTCGCTCGCGCTCTCGCCCTCCTTGAGGACCAGGAAGGCCTTGACCGTCTCGCCGCGGTAGGCGTCCGGCACCCCCGCCACCACCGCCTCGCGCACCTTGGGGTGCATGAGGAGCACCTCCTCGACCTCGCGCGGCAGCACCTTGAAGCCGGAGGCGTCGATCATGTCCTTGCGGCGGTCGACCACGTAGAAGAAGCCGTCCGCGTCCATGCGCGCGACGTCGCCGGTGCGCAGCCACCCGTCGTGGAGCACGGCCGCCGTCTCCTCCGGGCGCTGCCAGTAGCCGGCCATCACCTGCGGCCCGCGCACCTCGAGCTCCCCCTCCTCGCCCGGGGCGAGCGGCGCCCCCGTCGCCAGGTCCACCACCCGCGCCTCGGTGTCGGGGAAGGGGAGACCGATGCTGGCTGGCCGCCGCGCGCCGAAGATGGGCGTGCAGTGGGTCAGGGGCGAGGTCTCGGTGAGACCGTAGCCCTCGACCAGGCGGCCGCCGGTGAGGGCCTCGAAGCGCTCGGCCACCTCTCGCGGCAGCGGGGCCGCACCGCTGACGCAGAGGGCGCCGCTGCGGAGATCGTACTCCCCGACCCGCGGGTGCTCGTTGAGCGCGGCGTAGAGCGTGGGCACGCCGGGGAAGAGCGTCACCCGGAAGCGCTGGATCGCCTCGAGGACGACGTCGACCGGTCGTGGCCGCGGGATCATCACGATCTCGGCCGCCGAGGCGACCCCGAACAGCAGCACCGAGGTCAGGCCGTAGACGTGGAAAAACGGGATCGCCCCCAGGAAGACGCCCCCCGCGCCCCCCGGGAACCACGCCCGGGCCTGCAGGCTGTTGGCCAGCAGGTTGCGGTGGGTGAGCACGGCCGCCTTGGGGCTCCCGGTCGTGCCGCCGGTGTACTGGAGCAGGGCCACGTCCGCGGGCTTGAGGTCGGCCCCGGGCGGCGTCGGCGGGTAGCTCCGGAGCAGGTCGCGAAAGGGGTGGATGTCGGTCGCGACCGGCACCTCGACCCGCTCCCCCCGCCGCCGCTGGGCGAGGTGGACGAAGAGACGCGCGGGCCAGGGCAGGCTGTCCGCGACGTCGGCGACGATCACCCGCCGCACCCGGGTGGCGGCGTGGATCTCGCGCAGGCGGGGGTAGAGCTGGTCCAGGAGCACGACCGTCTCGGCGCCCGAGTCCTCGAGCTGCTCCCGCAGCTCCCGCGCCACGTACATCGGGTTGGTGTTGACGACCACGGCGCCGATGCGCAGCGCGCCGTAAAAGGCCGTGACGAGCTGCGGGCAGTTGGGCAGCACGAGGGCGACCCGGTCGCCCTTCCTGACCCCGAGCTGGAACAGCGCCGTGGCGAAGCGGAGGGTCGCCTCCTGCAGCTGGCGGTAGGTCATCGCCGGCGCGGGCAGCCGGGCGTCGGGGAAGAAGCGGAGCGCCACCCGCTCGGGGAACTGCCGCGCCGCCTGGTCGAGGACGTCGGGCAGGGTCTCGTCCGGGTACGGGATCGTGCGTGGGACACCCTCCTCGTAGTGGCGGAACCAGGGTGCGTCGTCCATCCGGCCCTCCAGGCCGGCGGATGCTACGACGGCCGGGAGGTGGCTGTCACGCCCCTGGTCCGGAGGGCGCCCCGATCTGGCCGCGGCGCTCTCCCCGCGCGGTCGCGTGGGGGCCTATAATCGTCCTCCCGAGCGGCCCGAGGGCCGCCAGAGAGGAGATCGGAATGAACCGCTTCGTGACATGTGCCTGTGCGCTGCTGCTGGCCGCCGCCGTGGTTGCGGCCCAGGAACCGGCGGCGACCACCGCGGCGCCGGCGCCGACCCCGGCGCCGACCTTCACCCCCGCCCAGTCCAGCTACGCCCTCGGCGCCAACTTCGGCGTCGGCATGAAGCAGCAGGAGGTCCCGCTCGACCTCGAGGAGTTCGTCCGCGGCTTCCGCGCCGCCTACACCGGCGGCACGCTCGAGATGAGCGAGGAGCAGATCCGCACCGCGGTCATGACTCTGCAGCAGGCAGTCATGGCCACGCAGCAGGCGAAGCGCAAGGAGCAGGCCGAGAAGGCCAAGGCCGAGGGCGAGGCCTTCCTGGCCGCGAACCAGACCAAGGAAGGCGTGGTCACGCTGCCCTCCGGCCTGCAGTACACCGTGCTCGCCGAGGGCACCGGCAAGTCGCCGGCCGACACCGACCGGGTCAAGGTCCACTACCGCGGCACCCTCGTCGACGGCACCGAGTTCGACAGCTCCTACACGCGCGGGGAGCCGGCCGAGATGGCCGTCACCGGCGTCATCAAGGGCTGGACCGAGGCCCTCAAGCTGATGAAGGAGGGGTCCAAGTGGCGCCTCTTCATCCCCTCCAACCTCGCCTACGGCGAGCGCGGCAGCCGCAGCATCCCACCCAACTCGGTCCTGGTCTTCGAGGTCGAGCTGCTCGAGGTGAAGGCACCGGCCCCGCCGCCCAAGCCGGCGACCCCGGCTGCGCCGGCGCCCGCCGCACCCGCCCCGACCGCGCCCTCGACCGACCACCACTGAGCCGCGCCGCCAGGGCGTGACCTCCAGGCCCCGGGGGCTCGCCCCCGGGGCCTTCTCGTCTCCCCACGGCTCGGCGCCCGGCGGCTCGGCGCGCCGCCTGGCCGGGGAGCCGTCGGGGCTGACGTCCCGCCCTCGACCTCCGGACCCGTTGCCGCTACAGTGGACGGGTGACCTCGGCCGACCGGCGCACGCTCGCGCTCGCGGTGGCGGTCGTCGCGCTGCACGGCGGCTGCGCGCGGGACCACCGGCGGACGGGCGACCTGGAGCAGATGCGCGCCAGTCGGGAGCTGCGGGTGCTCGTCAGGCCGGGGATGCTCGCCGCGCCGCTGCGCTCGAGCAGCCGCGCCGACCAGCGCATCCTGCTCCAGCAGCTCGCCGCCCGGCTCGGCCTCGAGCTGCGCCTGGTCGAGGCAGAACGCTACGACCAGCTCCTCCCCGCGCTGCTGGCGGGCCACTGCGACCTCGCCGCCGCGTCGTTCTCCCCGGCCGCGCTGGACTCGCCCGGCGTGGCGGTCTCCGCACCGGTCGACTGGGTCGCCGACCTGGTCGTGGCCGGGCCACGGCTCGCTCCCCGCTCGCTGGCCGAGGTCGCCCTGTTCCCGCTCCACCTGCAGCCGTCGCGAGCGCGCTGGCTGCTGCCGCCGGGGACCACCGTCGCCGGCGCCGCGCCGCGGCTCGCGCCGGTCGAGGAGGACGTGCCGGTCGAGGAGGTGCTGCGCCGGGTCGCGCACGGCTCGTACCCCTCGACCGTGGTCGACTCGAGCCAGCTGGAGATGGTCCCGGGCGAGCCGCTGCGCGTGCTCGGCCCGGTCGGCGGCCGCCGGCCGCTGGTGTGG
>CAYTJW010000318.1:0-6256 GCA_964438135.1 uncultured Thermoanaerobaculia bacterium | reverse complement strand
AGGGCGAGGCCGAGACGGCCATCGCCGCCGCGACAGCTGGCGCCTGTCGCTGGCCGCGGCCCCCCGCCGGCGCCGCGCGGGGGGCCGCGGGTGACCGGCGGTCAGGTCAGTCGTCGGCGCCGAGCTGGCCCCGGATCTCGCCGTCCGGGAACGCGACGGTGTGGACGTTGACGTAGAGCTCGCCGCGGCGGAGGGCTTTGACGAAGCCGGGGAAGTCGCCGGCGAGCGGCCCGACCAGGTCGGCCCCGGTGATGAGGCCGCGGAGGTGGAGCTCGTCCCCGTCCTCCCCGTCGTTCCCGTCGTCGCCGTCGTCGCCGGGGTGCCGGGCCGGGGACTCGGACGGGTCGGAGGAGCCCGGGGGCGCCGGGTACAGCGACGCCACCACCGGCCCGGCGACGCCGGCGGGCGCGAGGTGAATGTGCGCGGCCAGGAAGTCCACCAGGTCCTCGGCCCGCACCCGGTAGGCGGCGGAGCCCCCGTGCTCGCGCAGGCGGACCTGCGCCGTGCCGTCGGCGTCGCTCTCGGTCGGCGTCGCCTCGGCGAAACCGGTGAGCGGAGCCGAGAAGCGGGTGCTGCGCGGCCCACCCAGGCGGACCACGGTGACCCTGCCGAGCGGGTCGGGCCAGACGTGGGCGGCGCCGAGCTCGCCGACGCCGGCGATGCCGGGGTGGGGCGCGACGACCCCGTGCGGCACCGTGTCCACCGCGGAGTCGTCGTTGCCGTCCGGGTCGCCGGGGAGGGTCACCGGCCCGAGCTCGCTGCAGGCGTCCGGGAGGTCCTGGCTCACCTCGGTGTTGTCCTCGCTCGCGGCGTCGTAGGCGCGCAGAGCCTACGTCCTCGACTCCTGGCGGAGGCGCACGCGGTCGAGGCCGGTGAAGCCATCGTTGCTGCAGGTGAGCATGGTGGCGAGCGACAGGCGGTCGCCGCGGCGGGCGCGGATCTCGAACGAGTCGAGCTCGCCCGAGGACAGCGGCAGGCCGAGGTCGACCACCTCGGTGACGCGGTCGGACCCCTGGAGGAGGTCGAAGAGCGGCGACTGGTCGCCGTCCTCGAACAGGATCTCGGCCTCGCCGGACACCGGTCGGCCGACGCCGAAGATGAAGACCCCGCCGCCGTGCGTGGCGGCCAGCGGCGGCGACAGGGGCTGCCCGGCGGTGAAGCTCTCGACAGTCACCCGGTAGGTCGGGAGGCCGTGGTCGGCGGCCGGCGACGGCACACACCACAACGCCGCGGCGGCAGCCGCAGCGACGAATCCGGATCGAGCTCTCCTCGCGTTCACTGTGAGCCCCCTTTCTGGCTCGGCCAGGGGCGGCTCACCGCTCTGCGGTGCCAACGGCGGGCCGCTCATGGCCCTCGGCGGATTCCAGGTCCGCCCAGCCGTCGGGCAGACCGCGGCGGCCGGGCGGGCGACACCTGGTTGAAACAGGAATCAATCCTGATTCGTTCCGGGGTCGCAGGCGGCGGCGGTCCCCCGTGCCGGGTCGGGGCGCGGCACGGATCGGCGGCGACCCGTCGCTGGCACGCTGCAGCCGGCGCGGTTGGCCGCCGCGTGCCGGGTGGGTGCCGGCCGATCCGACCGTCGCTCGCTCCCCAGCGGCGGTCAGCGGTCGGGGCGCGTGGCCCCCGGCGCCCTACCTCGCCGCCTCGACCAGCCTCGCCAGGAGGGTGAGCGAGTCCTGCCAGCCGAGGTAGCAGTCCGCGGGGGGGATGACGTCGGGCACCCCTTCCTGGACGATTTCGAGCTCGGTGCCGGTCGCGACGCCGGCGAGGGTGACCGTGACCCGGAGCTCACCGGCCAGGCCCGGGTCCTCGAACCTGTCCGTCCAGCGGAGGCGCTGGTGCGGGACCAGCTCGACGTACTCGCCGCCGAAGGCGTGGCGGGTGCCGGTGGCGAAGTCCTCGAACGACATGCGGTAGGTCCCGCCGACCCTGGCGTCGAGGTGGTGGACGGTGCAGGTGTACCCGTCCGGTGGCAGCCACTTGGCCATGGCGGCGGGGTCCAGGAAGGCGCGGTAGACCCGTTCCGGCGGGGCGCGGAGCACGCGGTGGAGCCGAATGGTGCTGGGCATGGCTCGGTTCCTTTCGCCGGCCGCGGTTCCCGAGCGGCCGGCGCGACCGCCGGGGGCCGAGGTCGCGGAACGCCACGGCCCCGGGCGGGCGCCCGACTCACTCTCGGCCAACGGCACGCGTGGCGCCGGGATTCCGGCCTCGCGTGGACGTGGACGAGACGCTGCACGGCTTCGCCGACACCCTGCGGCGAGCCCGCCGTGAGTACGTCACGAGGCTCGAGGAGGCGATCGAGGGAGAGAGGTGCACGATCACCCGCCTGCAGCTGCCGTGGTGGGGGCGGGATCGCGAGTTGGGGCCGGAGGAGGGGCGAGCCTCCGTGGATGTCCTCGGCCGGAGCACGGGGCTGGACAGGGGCAGGGTCGACGGGGCGACATTCGTGGCGCTCGCGTGCCGCGCCCTGGGCATCGACCCGAGCGCGCTCCGGAGTGGCCGACAGGACCGCGCGACCACGCGCCTGCGCGAGCTGGTGGCGGCTGTGGGGATCGAGCGGTGGGATCAGCGGGCAGGGGAGCTGGGCCGGGCGTTGGGCAGGCACCCTGACGCGGTCAGCCGCTTGGCTCGGATGGCCGGGCTGCGTCGCACGGAGGACCCTGCCGCGGCGGAGCAACGCGAGGCCCTCGACCGGGCGCTCGCGGCGGCGACCTCCGCGACCTCCGAGGGCGAGTAGTGAGCGAAGTGCCGGGAGTGTCTGACCTGGCACGAGATGGAGCCCCCGGATCCCGATTCCCGTTCCCGATCCGTTGCTGCCACTCACACGCGCCCCGCCGGCGCGGACGCCAGCACCACCCGGGACGCCAGGCCGGTCAGACCGCTCGCTCGGTCGTAGAGGGCCACGGTGACGGTCTGGATCTGGGCCGGCAGGCGCAGCGTGAGCCGGCGGCCGATTCGAACCCGCCCACCCTCCGCCTGGTGTCCCGGCACCGCGATGCGCTCCTCGGTCTCCCGCATGGCCACCAGCTGCCCGTCCTCGCCGTGCACGGCGACAAACACGTGGAGGTCGGCTTCCAGACCGTCAGCCGACGGCAGCAGGACCAGGTCGCCGCCTCCCACCGAGGCGTCCACCGTCACCTCCACCTGCTCACCGACGGTCCTGGCCGACAGGTCGAGCTCGACCGGAATCGCGCCCTGGTCGGGCAGGACCTGGAGAGGGGCGCTGAGCTGCTGGGCGAGCAGGAGGCGCGGGTCGAGGTCGTAGACCTCGGACAGGTGACGGACAACCAGGAAGCGGTGCCCGGGCACGTTGACGTCGATCTGGTGGGCTTCGCCGTCGTGGGCCCGATCGCGGGTGTAGCCGATGGAGTAGTGCTGGTGCGAGTCGCGCACGGCCTCCCGCACCGCGTGGCCAGGGGTGTTCGACACGAAGTGGTCCCCCCCGGTCAGGCCTGCCAGGATGTGGGCCGCCGTTGACGAGTCGAACAGCTGATTGGGGCGAACAGGACGATGGATGACCGATGTCCCGTTCGACGTCGGGGTCCAGGTTGGGTCCTCCAGGCCATACACGTCGGTGGCGTACACCGTGAACCCGCAGGTGGCCGCCTGTCGAGCCGCCTCGGACAGGCTCATCGCGGCGGCGGAGAGCCGCTGGGTGGCGTCGGACGACAGGCTGGAGCTCCGGCAGCCGGCGGGGGCCGGCCCCCCGGACTGATACAGGTAGACACAGCTCTTCGGGCCCGGCCTCCAGGCGTGTGCGAGGAAGGTGGCGGCCAGACCGCCGACGGTGTCGGCGAGCGCCGCCGCCCGCGGATCGGCGGCGAACCGGCAGGACAGCCCGCGCAGGCCGGGAAGGTCGAGCAGGCTCCCGGCTTGAGCGATCCTCAGCGGCACCCCCGCTCCTGGCGCGGTCATGACCTGCTCGAGGCCCGCCGCCACCCGCTCCGGATCTGGCGTCGGCGGCACCAGGCACACGGACTCCTGACCGACGGCGACCACCGACCACTCCACCCCCGGTTCCGCCTCAGCCAGCACCAGGTCGCGGGTCTGGTCCACCGCAGAGCGCAGACGCGGCTTCCAGATCGAGCCCAGGTCGAAGGCGAGGACCACCAGGTGGGGGGGCGGAACCGAGCCCGCCGACGAGACCTCGGCGTGGGCGGTGGCCGGCCCGTACCCCGAGATGCCCCTCGCGGCGTCCCGCCCGACCGTGTCCAGCTCCTCGAACTGGGCGAAGTGGGTGACCTGCTGGCGCTCACCGTCCTCGAAGACCGCGAAGTCCTCGCGCTCGAGGTCGGTCACCGGGCGCCCCAGCAGGTCGGTGACCATCACCCGCAGGTTGACCACGTTGACCTCCACCGAGCCGGTGAACATCCCCTCCTCGGCGCGGGCGGAGCTCGCCAGGAGCGCCATCGCGATGAAGGTCATCCACGAAACCAGGTGAAGGACGGCTCCGTCCTCTCGGGGGGACACGAAACGTCGCGGTCGGGTCGTCGACATGGCTCATCTCCCGGTGTGGCTCGATCGCTCGTGGAGGCGCCGGTGGACCATGTCACTGGAGAACGCAAGACCCGCGCCATCTCGAGCGCCGGCTCAGACCGACCCGCTCTCCCCCTCGCTGAGGCCCCAGCGGCGCAGCGCCGGCTTCAGGGTCAAGCCCTGGGCGGCGATGGACAACACCACCACCACGTGCGTCAGGACCAGGACCGTGTCCCGGCTCGCAGGGTGGGTGCCGGCCAACTGCTGGCCGCATCCGCAATGGGCAACCTGGGTATCCCTTTAGAATGGGCGTTTCAGGCGGGTCGAAGCGGTCGCCCGAAGGCCGGTCGCAGGGGCAAGCTGACCGGGGCGGTCCCTCAGACCGCAACATCCTGGACAGGAGCCGCGAGGGGCTGGAGGGTCAACCGAGCAGCTCCCGCACCACCCAGTGCAGCTCCCAGGGGCGCAGGAACTGGACGTGGGTGCGACCCACCTCCTCCTTCGGGCGGGAGACCTGGCTCGCCACCACGAAGCGCTCAGGCTCGTAGGCGTCGATGAAGCTCCGGGCGGACCTGGAGAGACGGCCGCGCGGCGCCCCGACCTTCGCCTCGACAGCCACCAGCCTGTTCCGGTGGGAGACGACGAAGTCCACCTCCGCCCCGGACTTGCTGCGCCAGTAGCCGAGGCCGTGGAGGAGGGGGTTGGTGAGCTTGGCCAGCTCCGAGTACACCAGGTTCTCGAACAGAGCGCCACGGTCGGCTCGGCCTTCCGCGGCGGAGAACCCGCCGAAGAGCTGGTTGCGGATGCCGTTGTCGAGGAAGAACACCTTCGGAGCTGAGGTGATCTCCGCCCGCTTTCCACCCACGAAGGGGCGCACGAGACGGAGCACGTGGGTCTCCTCCAACAACCGGCAGTACTCGGCCACGGTGTCGTTGCTCACGCCCGCGAGCGCCGCCCACTCCGAGAAGTTGACCAGGTTGCCGACCTGGCTCGCGGCCAGCTCCAGCACCTTCTGGAAGGCGGCCACGTGGCGGATGCGGAAGCGGTCCGAAACGTCGCGCACCACGAACGCCTCCACGAGGTCGGCCAGCGCCCGCTGGGGCTCTCGTGACAGCAGGACGGGCGGGTAGCTCCCTGTCAGCATCCGGGACCGGACCTGCTCGGCCAGTGCGTGCTCGGCGAGCCGGGGAGATCCTTCGACCGCTGTTGCCGCCTCCTCGAGGGAGAACGGCAGCAGCAGGACACGCGTCGCCCTCCCGGCGAGGCTCTCGCGGGTTCTCGCCTCGAGGTCGAAGCTGGAGCTGCCGGTGGCGTACAACCGCTTCCCGGTTCGACGGTCGACCACCCCCTTGAGGAACAACCCGGCCTCCTCCAGGCCCTGGACCTCCTCGAAAAACAGCGTCGGCACCCCCGGCGCCAGCTCCTCGCAGTCGGCGAGAAACGCGGCCGGAGAGACCAGCCACTCGCGGACGGAGGGCTCCTCGCAGTTGAGCAGGAGACACGGCTCGGCGAGCTTCTCGAGCGCCAGCCAGACCAGGGTGGACTTGCCGGCCTGTCGCGGTCCCACCACCAGGCACACCCGTCCGTTGTCGTCGCGCAGCGACCGGCGCGGAATCACCCGGTCCGGCAGGTGTCGAGCGAACCAGCCGCTCAACGGCTCGCCGTCGAGCCACGGGTTGTCTGCGCGCAGGACCCGGAGCAGTCGATCGGAGATCGCCACTATCCGAATCCAGACCTCCTGACCTACCCCCCGGTGACGGCTCGCGGCCGATAGGGTTGC
>CAYTJW010000317.1:0-6277 GCA_964438135.1 uncultured Thermoanaerobaculia bacterium | reverse complement strand
CGCGGCCCGCGCGGCGCGCCCGGACGCGCGCCTCGACGGGGTCACCGTCCAGCCGATGGCGCGGACCGCCGACGGGGTCGAGCTGATCCTCGGCTGCAAGCGCGACCCCGTCTTCGGCACCGCGATCCTGGTCGGCTCCGGCGGGCTGACCGCCGAGCTGTGGCAGGACCGCGCCCTCGGCTTCCCGCCCCTGTCCGAGCGGCTGGCGCGGCACATGCTCGAGAGCCTGCGCGCCTGGCCCCTGCTGACCGGCTTCCGCGGCCGGCCGCCGGTCGACCTCGACCGCCTGATCGAGGTCATGATCCGCTTCTCCTACCTGGTCGCCGACTACCCTGGCATCCGCGAGCTCGACGTCAACCCGCTCCTCGCCACCCCGACCGGGGTCGTGGCCCTCGACGCCCGGGTGGTGGTCGACGACGCCGACCCGGCCCGGCCGCCCGACCGCCACTTCTCCCACCTCGCCCTCCGCCCCTACCCCGAGGAGTACGTGCAGCGGCGGCCGCTGAAGGACGGCAGCGACGTCCTGCTGCGGCCGATCCGGCCCGAGGACGAGCCGATGTGGCGGTCGCTGCTCGCCGGCTGCTCGCGCGAGACCATCTACGCCCGCTTCCGGTACCTGTTCCAGTGGTCGACCCGGCAGGCGGCGATCCGCTACTGCTTCATCGACTACGACCGCGAGATCGCCATCGTCGCCGAGACCGGGGAAGGCCCGGACCGGCAGATCGTCGGCGTCGGCCGGCTGATCGCCGACCCCGACCACGCGAGCGTCGAGTACGCCGTGCTGGTCACCGATGCCTGGCAGAACCGCGGCCTCGGCGGCGTGCTGACCGACTACTGCCTGGAGATCGCCCGCGGCTGGGGAGTGGAGCGGGTGGTGGCGGTGACGACCTCGGACAACCCGCGCATGATCGCGGTCCTCGACGAGCGCGGCTTCACCACCGAGCCGGGCGACGAGGGCGTGGTGACCATGCAGCTGGTCCTGGAGTAGCGGGGCCTGCGTGTCGGTTCACGTCCCCCGAGCTGTGGGGACGGGCGGGGGAGCTGACGGCTGATCGCTGATCGCTGACAGCTCTCCACGTCCACGTCCGCGTCCACGTCCACGTCCACGTCCACGTCCACGTCCACGTCCACGTCCACGTCCACGTCGAGGACGGGACGCGGGAGCACGGAGTGCGGAACGCGGCTCGACCGGGCGCGGGTGAGGCGGGTACACTCACCCCACCGGGCCAACAGGCTCGACCGGAAGCGTCGTGCACGTCTACATGGTCTGGCCGCCGTCGCCGAGGACCTACTACAGCCCGTCGCACTACGCGCGGTGGGGGCGGGGCCGCGCCCTGACCGCCAACCTCGCCCTGCCGACCCTGGCCGCCCTGACCCCGCCCGAGGTGCGGCTGACCCTGTGCGACGCCGACCTCGACGGGGTCGACTGGGGCACGGACGCCGAGGTGGTGGCGATCTCCGGCCTCTACACCCAGTGGGCGGGGATGCGCGCGATCGCAACCGAGTTCCGCCGCCGCGGCAAGCTGGTGGTGATGGGCGGGCCCTTCGCCACCCTCTCCCACGCCACCGTCCGGCCCCACGCCGACGTGCTGGTGCGGGGCGAGGCCGAGCTGCTGTGGCCGCGGGTGGTGGCCGACCTCGCCGCCGGGTGCGCCCTGCCCGAGTACGTCCAGGACCGCTTCGTCGACCTCGCCGCGTCGCCGGTGCCGCGCTGGGACCTGGTGCCGCTCCACCGCTACCACCAGACGCTGGTGCAGACCGCGCGCGGCTGCCCGTTCCGCTGCGAGTTCTGCGACGTCGTGGCCTTCGTCGGCAACCGCGTCCGGGGCAAGGCGCCGGAGCAGGTGCTGGCCGAGCTCGAGGCCCTGCGCCGCCTCGGCGCCTGCTACGTCATCCTGGCGGACGACAACCTCACCGTCGACCGCGCCCACGCCGAGCGGACCCTGCGCGCGATCCGCGACTGGAACCGCAGGCAGCGCCGGCCCCTGCGCTTCACCACCCAGCTGTCGGTCGACCTGGCCTGGAAGCCGGACCTGCTCGCGCTCGCGGCCGAGGCCGGGCTGGCCGCGGCCTACGTCGGCGTCGAGAGCTCCAACCCGGCCAGCCTGCGCGCCGCGGGCAAGCTGCACAACCTCCGCTCCGACCTCGCGGCCGACGTCGAGCGCATGGAGCGGGCCGGGATCGTGGTCGTGGGCGGCCTCATCTCCGGCTTCGACCAGGACGGCCCGACCGTGTTTCGAGACCACGCCGAGCTGGTCGAGCGCACCGCCATGACCTTCGTCATGTGCAACCTGCTGGTGGCCTCCCCCGGCACTGCCCTGCACGCCCGCCTGGAGCGGGAGGGGCGGCTGGTGGCGGAGGGCGGCAAGGAGGTCGCCGTCGACCAGCACTTCGACACCAACGTCTCGCCTGCGGGGATGAGCCGCGACTCGCTCCTCGCCGGCCACCGCCACCTGATGTGGCGCCTGTTCCAGCCCGACGCCTACCGCCGCCGCTTCGACACGCTGATGCGCCGCCTGCCGCGCCGCCGGCCGCAGCCGGCGGTGTCGGTCGCCGGGCTGCTGCCGTCCTGGCGCCGCCTGCTCGACGCGCGGGCGTGGCGGGGCCTGCTCCGCTCGCTCGCCCTCATGGCCGGCTTCTACGGCCACCCGCGCCGCCTGCGGCTGGCGTCGACCCTGCTCCTGTGGCTGCTGCGCCGGCCCGCCTACTTCGACGCCGTCGACTCGCACGCGGTGTTCTACGCCCAGCTGTCCGAGGTCCTGCGCGAGCACGGCCTCGACCCGTGGCGCGAGCCGCCGCTGACCGACGAGATCCGGCGGGCGCTGGCGGGGCGGCCGGCGTGAGCCGGGTATAATCCCGCTCCCCGGAGCACGGCGGGGAGGTGCAATGAGACTGCAGCCCATCTCGACCCTGGCCCTCGCCCTGTGGGGCCTCGCCGCCCTCGCCGCGGCCCAGGTGCCCGCCCTGCCGCCTCCGCCCACGCCCGGCGCGGCCACGGCTGCGCCCCCCCCCTCGGCGCCCGGGCTGGAGACACGGCTGCGCCAGGAGCGGCCCAGCATGCAGCGGGCGAGCGACTCGGGTCGGCTCGTCAAGATCAACGCCACCGGCATGCAGCTGAGCCCGGCCGAGCTGGCCGAGCTCCCCTCGCTGACCTCGGTGACCAGCCTGCTGCTCGGCCAGGCCGCGATCACCGACGCTGACCTGCGGCCGATCGCGAGCATGGTCCAGCTCGAGGCCCTGGGGCTGCGCGACACCGCCGTCACCGACGCCGGCGTCGAGCTCCTCGCGCCGCTGGTCAACCTGCGCGAGCTGTTCCTCGCCGGCACCCGGATCAGCGACCGGGCCATGGCCACGGTGGCGCGGTTCGAGCGGCTGGAAGGGCTCGGCCTGAACCGGACCGCGGTCGGCGACGCCGGCCTGGAGAGCATCGCCGGCCTGACCCGCCTGCGCCACCTCAAGGCGGCCGACACGCGGGTGACGGACGACGGCCTGCGCCACCTGCGCGCCATGGCCGCGCTCGAGACCCTCGACGTCAGCGGCACGACGGTCAGCGGCGTCGGCCTCACCCACCTGTCGCCTGGCGCCTCCCTCCTCAGGCTGATGCTGGCTCGCACGCCCACCCCCGACGCCGCGCTGGCGACGGTCGCCGGCCACCGCTCCGTGAAGTACCTCGACCTCAGCGACACCCGCGTCACCGACGCCGGGCTCGCCCGGCTCGCGGGGCTGCCGAAGATGGAGTTCCTGCTCCTCGCCCGCACCGGCGTCGGCGACCCGGGGATGACCGCGGTGGCGACGATGGGCTCCCTGGTGTGGCTCGACCTCGAGAGCACGGCGGTCACCGACCAGGGCCTCGCGGCGCTCGCCCCGCTCGGGTCGCTGCGCACCCTCAAGGTCGGCGGCACCGCAGTCACCGACGCCGGCGTCCAGGCCCTGCGCGCCCGCCTGCCGCGGCTGCAGGTGACGAGCAGCGCCGCGCCGGCCCCACCCGCCGCAGACGCGGAGCCCCTGCTGGCCACCGGCAGCCGTTGACATCGGCGCACGCACACGTCACACTTGCGGCCGAGGAAGGAACACTGGAGGTACGTCATGAGGAAGTCACCCGTTCTCTTCGTCCTCGCGGTCATGTGCGCGGTCGCCGCCACCGCCGCCAACATCACCCCGTCGAAGGCCACCAGCGGCACGCCCCGGCCGACCGAGCAGGCCACCCTCTACAGCCAGATGGCCAACATCGTCGGCGGCGCCGCGGCCCAGGACTTCGAGGCCGCCTACGACCAGTACGACTGCTACGTCGCCGACGACTTCAACGTCACCTGGGCGGGCGGCTGGGGCATCCAGCAGATCCACACCCCGGGCAGCTACAGCGTGGCCGGGCCGGCCGCGGGCATCCAGGTCGAGATCCTCGCCAACTCCGGCGGCCTGCCCGGCGCCTCGGTGTGCAGCGGCCTGGCCACCATCGTGACCGACACCGCCGGCGACATCGTCTCCGCCCTGCCGGCCCAGTGCGACCTCGCCACCGGCACCTACTGGCTGTCGGTCGCCGCGCGCCTGGACTACAACCCCGGCGGCCAGTGGTACGTCGGCGCCGAGGGCGCCACCACCGGCAGCATCGCCCGCTGGTACAACCCGGGCGACGGCTTCGGCAACGGCTGCACCACCTGGGGTTCCTGCGACGTGACCGCCATCAACGCCGCCTACCTCGACATGTCGTTCGAGATCCTGGGCGTCGAGGTGCCGGTCGAGCTGCAGAGCTTCAGCGCCGAGTGACCGCTCTCCCGCGTCGCGGGGACGCCCCGCGACCGCGTGCCAACGCCCCCGCTCGCGGGGGCGTTTCTCTTCCGGCCGCCTGGCTTTCCGGCCGCCTGGCTTGACCCGCCCCCCGCAAGCTCCTACCCTCTGCGGGTGCCGGCCCGCCGCCTCGCCCTGACCGCCGTCCTCGTCGCCGCACTGGCCGCGCCGGCCTGCGCCCGCCCGCGACCGCGGGTCGTGGTCCTCGGCCTCGACGGCCTCGACCCGCGGGCGGTCGAGCTCCTCGTCGGCGAGGGCAAGCTGCCGGCCTTCGCCCGGCTGCGACGCGACGGGGCCTTCGGCACCCTCGCGGGCGAGAAGCCGCTGGTCAGCCCGGTGCTGTGGACCACGATCGCCACCGGCCGCCCGGCCGACGCGCACGGCGTCACCGGCTTCAAGTCCGCCGACACCGGCGCCGGCGCCAAGGAGCCGGTGACCAGCTCCCAGCGGCGGGTCAAGGCGCTGTGGAACATCGCCTCCGACGCCGGCCGCCGGGTGGCGGTCGTGGGCTGGTGGGCGACCTGGCCGCCCGAGCCGGTCAACGGCTCCATGGTCAGCGACCGGGCCTGCTACCACTTCCTGTTCGCCGAGGGGCAGCAGGGGCAGAGCGCCACCCGCGACGCCGTCTACCCGCCCGAGCTCGCGGCCCGGGTCGAGCCGCTGCTGCGCCGCCCCACCGACGTCGGCCCGGAGCAGGCGCGCCGGTTCATCACCGTGCCCGACTCCGACCTCGCCCGGCCGTTCGACTTCGCGGACGACGTCAGCCACTTCCGCTGGGCGCTCGCCACCGCCGAGAGCCACGCCGCGGTCGGCGAGGACCTCTGGCGGCGCGACCGACCGGACCTGCTCCTGGTCTACGTCGAGGGCACCGACTCGATCTCCCACCTGTTCGGCCACCTGTTCCGGGCCGGCACCCTGTACGGCGAGCTGGCCGAGCAGCAGGCGCGGTACGGGCGCGCGGTCGAGGAGGCGTACGTCTGGGCCGACGAGCTGCTCGGCCGGGTGATGGACGCCTGCGACCCCGACACCACCCTGGTGGTGCTCTCGGACCACGGTTTCAAGCTCGGCGAGCTGCACGACAACCCGAGCGTCACGCGCGACATGCGCCGGGTCAGCGTGCGCGCCCACGAGCTGCACGGGATCGTCGGCCTGTGGGGGCGCGGCGTGGCGGCCGGCGGGGACACTGCACCTTCGGCGCCTGAAGCCTGTCCAGCCAACAGGGTCTCGACCCTGACGAGGCGCGGCCAGAGAGCCAGGCGCCCGACCACGACTGCTGCGGCGATCGCCGGGTGGTCAGCGCCAAGCAGGAGGCCACGCTGCTCCATCGCCAGCCCAAGCAGACGCAGCAGCAGTGGTGTTCCCAGGCGCCGGGCCTCTCCTCGCAGACCCTCCACATGCTCGGCAGGAAGTGTGCTCGGGGCGTCGGCGTCGCAGGAGAGCAGCAGGAGGGCGTGGAGGAGATCGAGTCGGGTGCGCGTCTCGCCGGCGCGCA
>CAYTJW010000316.1:0-6294 GCA_964438135.1 uncultured Thermoanaerobaculia bacterium | reverse complement strand
GGGCCGGGCGGCCGCCTGCCGCGCCACGCTGTTGATCTGCCCGCGCGGCAGCGAGGCGGGCCTGGCGCCGCCGGCCGGCACCACGCTCGCGCCCTGCGCCACGCCGAAGCTCGCCTTCACCCGGGTCGTCAACCGCTTCTTCCCCGAGCGGCTGAGGGTCGACTGGCCGCCCCCGGGCTCGCCGCCGGTGCACCCGAGCGCGGTGGTGGGCGAGGGCTGCTCCCTCGCCTGGGGGGTCGTCCTGGGCCCCGGCGTCCGTCTCGGCGCCCGCTGCACGGTCGGGCCCAACACCGTCATCGCCCACGCCACCGTCGGCGACGAGGTGGTGATCGGCGCCAACTGCTCGATCGGCCTCGCCGGCTTCGGCTACGAGCGCGACGCGGACGGCCGCTACTGGCGTTTCCCCCACGTCGGCGGGGTGCGGATCGGCGACCGGGCCGAGATCGGCAGCAACACCTGCGTCGACCGGGGGGGGCTGGGCGACACCGTCGTCGGCCCCGGCGCCAAGGTCGACAACCTGGTCCACGTCGCCCACAACGTCACCATCGGCGCCGACGCGGTGGTCATCGCCCACGCCATGATCGGCGGCAGCACCAGCGTCGAGGACCGCGCCTGGGTGGCGCCGAGCGCGGCGCTGATGAACCAGATCACCATCGGCGCCGAGGCGGTGGTGGGCCTGGGCGCGGTGGTGACGAGGTCGGTGGCGCCGGGCGCGACCGTGGTCGGCAACCCGGCCAGGCCGCTGGAGCGGAGGGCGCCGGCATGATGGCGACGGCGGCGGCGGACGGCATGCTGGCCGCGTTCTCCCGGGTGCTGGTGCTGTGCGCCCACACCGACGACGAGTTCGGCTGCGCCGGCACGGTCGTCCGCCTGCTCGAGGTGGGGTGCGACGTGCGCTACCTGGCGCTGTCCCGCTGCGAGGCGTCGGTCCCGGCCGGCCTGCCCAGCGACGTCCTCGAGCAGGAGGCCCGGCGCTCGACCGCCGCGCTCGGCCTGGCCCCGGACAAGGTCGAGGTCGACGGCTTCCCGGTCCGCCACTTCCCGAGCCACCGCCAGGAGATCCTCGAGCGGCTGGTGGCCCTGGGCCGCGAGCTCCGCCCCGAGCTGGTGCTGCTGCCGTCCTCGTTCGACCTCCACCAGGACCACCACGCGGTCTACGAGGAGGGGGTGCGGGCGTTCCGCCAGGCCAGCCTGCTCGGCTACGAGCTGCCGCAGAACCTGATCTCGTTCGCCAACTCGGCCTTCGTCACCCTCGAGCCGCGCCACCTCGAGCGGAAGGTGGCGGCGCTCGCCGAGTACCGCTCGCAGAGCTTCCGCGCCTACTCCAGCGAGGAGTTCGTCCGCGGCCTGGCGCGGGTGCGCGGCGTGCAGTGCGGGGCCGCGGCGGCGGAGGCGTTCGAGGTGGTGCGGCTGGTGGTGCGGTGAGGGCGCTGGCCTCGCTCCCGTTCACCGTGCTATGGTCGGGACGTTGGCGGTGCGGGTGTGGACCACGGTGACAGGCAGCGGGGCGCGACCGGTGGCGCCGTGGCTCTCCGTACGCCCGGAGCGAGGCCCGCGGTGAGACCGGAGGCGAGCGCGGCCCGCCGCCCGAGCGGCCCCCGTGCCCAGCCCGCCGTCCTGCTCCTGTACGGGGTGAGCCCGGAGTGGGAGCCGGCGGAGCAGCTGGAGGTGCTGCGGGCGAGCCGCAGGCTCGGGCTCGCCATCAGCCGCCGCGGTCGTCGCGTCGAGCTGCTCGAGATCCGCGGCGACCACCTGGCAGAGGCGCTGGCGCCCTACGACCCGGAGCAGGTCGTGGTGCTGAACTGGTGCGAGGCCATCCCCGGCACCGCCGGCAGCGAGGCGGACGTCGTCGACGTGCTGGAGGGGCTCGACTTCGTCTTCACCGGCGCCACCGCGGAGGCGATCCGCTTCAGCTACGACAAGCCGCGGGTGCGGGAGCTGCTGGCCGAGCACGGGGTCTCGGTGCCGCGCGGGGCGCTGTTCTGGTCGGCCGACCAGGACACCTGGGACGTCTTCCCGGCGATCGTCAAGCCGGCCTGGGAGCACTGCAGCACCGGCGTCGACCGCGACTCGGTGGTGCTCGACCCCGACGAGCTGGCGGCGCGGGTCGAGCACGTCCTCGACACCTACGGCCAGCCGGCCCTGGTCGAGGACTTCATCGACGGGCGCGAGTTCCACGTGCCGCTGTGGGGCAACGACGAGGTCGAGGTGCTGCCGCCGGTCGAGATGGACTTCTCGGCCTTCCGCGACGTCCGCGACCGCCTCTGCTCCTACGAGTCGAAGTTCAGCCCCGACTCGGTCGCCTACCGCAAGATCCGCACCCGCATCCCGGCCCGGCTCTCGGCCGGCGAGCGCGAGGAGCTCGAGGCCGCCTGCCGCCTCGCCTACCGCCTGGTGGGCTGCCGCGACTACGGCCGCATCGACGTGCGCGAGCGCAACGGCCGGATGTTCGTGCTCGACGTCAACCCCAACGCCGACATCTCGGCCGACGCCAGCATCGCCCTGTCGGCGCAGCGGGCCGGCTACTGCTACGGGGCGGCGTTCAGCCGCGTCGTCGCCATGGCGGCCGAGAGGCGGCATCGGCGGGGCGGCCGCGGCGGGGCTAGAAGCGCGCGCCCCACCAGTAGCTGCACAGCAGCGCGGTGAGCTGGGCCACCAGGTACGAGCGGTCGCACTGCTTGGAGACCCGGATGCCGGTGGCGCTGGCCACGATCTCGTAGTCGCGGTAGAAGGAGCGCAGGTCGCCCCGGTCGCGGGCGCCGTTGCCCGCCGCCCAGTGGGTGATGCTGGCCAGGATCCGCTCCCGGTAGTCGCCGATCAGCTCGGCCAGGTACGGCCCGTCGGCGATCGCCTCCTCGCTCGGGCTGGCCAGCTGCGCGACCTCGGCCAGGTCGTTGGCCATGCCCTCGGCGGTGTCGTCTGAGCCGCGCTCGCACAGCCGCAACCAGGCCTCGGTGATCCGCCAGCGGGCCGGCTCGCCGTCGGCGCGCTGCTGCAGGATGGCGAAGAACTGGTCGGGCTCGCCACCCTCCTCGGGGCGGTAGTTGACGTTCCAGCCGCTGGCGATCAGGGTCCGCTCCGACCACTGCCGGTAGAGCGAGTGGGGGTCCTTCGGGTCGACGATGATGAACTTGCGCTTGCGGCGGTTGTAGCCGATCACCGCCACCCAGTGCTCGAAGTCCTTGATCAGCACGATGGCGGGGTTGCCGCGGACCAGGTGGCGGCGGAGGCGGGTGGCGAACTCGCGGCCCCGCCGCCGCTCGCCGAGGTGCAGGAACTCGGACTCGACGCCGTAGGTCTCGGCGGCCCGCCGCAGCCCCTCCTCGTCGACGCCGTGGGCGAAGACCCGCATCGGCCGGCCGGCGGCCCGGGCGAGCTGGCGCTGGGTGGCGGTGATGCCGAGGATGAAGAGGCAGGCGGAAAGGCTGCACGGGCCGCAGTGGCTGGGCAGCTGCAGCTGGCACAGTGGCGCGAACAGCTCCTTCTTCCTCGGCACCTCAGCCTCTCCGCCGACCGTGCGCCCGCACGCGGCTGCGCAGTCTAGCAGGGCCGGCCGGGGCCGGCAATGCCCCGTCGCGGCGAGGTCCCCACGGCCGGCGGCAGTCCGGCGCCGTGCTCGGGCTAGGGCCAGAGCCAGCCGAAGACGCCGGCGGTGCAGAGCGCGTAGATCAGCCCGTCGAGGGTGGCGGTGGCGGTGGCGTAGAGCGAGCGGTTGTACCAGATCGTCATCTGCCACAGCGCCAGCGAGTAGCCGATGAAGGCGGTGGCGCCGGCGAAGCGGAACGCCGCCAGGACCTCGGCCCCGGCCGGCAGCGCCCGACCGGCGACGTAGGCGGCGAAGACGGAGACGACGAGGGCGTAGACGAACCACAGGGCCAGGCTCCGGCCCATGCTCATGGCTCGGTTCGGCAGCACGGTCAGGATCATCACCGGCCCCTGCTCGAGCTTGGCGGTGAACTCCGGCGACCTCATCTCCGCCATGCTCGAGGTGCGAGGCACCATGTACTCCCCCGGCGGGATGGCGAGCGGGCCGACCGCCTGCCGGAAGGCCTCCTCGTCCGGCAGCGGCGGGTACTCCCGCTTGTGCCACGGCAGCGCCATGTGGACGATCGAGCTGACCACGAACACCAGCACGGCCGAGAGCAGCGTCGGCAGCCACAGCGACAGCAACGGCGTCATGACGGCCTCCCTTCAGCTCGTGGAACGCCAGCGCCCTGCCACTGCCTTCCAGCATGCGGCACCGGCCGGGGGGCGTGGCGCGGGCCACCCTGAGGGCCCCGGTCCGCGGGCCGGACCGCCGGCGGGGAGGTTGGCCCGGTTGACGCCACGCCCTCGGCTCGGCCATCGTGGGGGCGAGAGGCACGGGGGTCGACGTGGGTCAGCTCCGGCTGCTGGCGGAGCGGCGCTTCTGGCCGCTGTTCTGGACCCAGTTCCTGGGCGCGTTCAACGACAATGTCTACAAGAACGCGCTGGTGATCATGATCGCCTACCGCTCGGTGGAAGTGCTCGGGGTCGGCTCCGAGCTGCTGGTGGTGGCCTGCGCGGGTCTGTTCATCCTGCCCTTCTTCCTCTTCTCGGCCACCGCCGGCCAGCTCTCCGACCGCCACCCGAAGTCGGTTCTGATGCGGTGGGTGAAGCTGGCCGAGATCGGCGTCATGGGCCTGGGGGCGGTCGGCTTCGCCCTCGGCAGCCCGCCGCTGCTGCTGGTGGTGCTGTTCCTGATGGGCCTGCAGTCGGCCTTCTTCGGCCCGGCCAAGTACGCGATCCTGCCCGAGCTGCTCCCCGACCGGGAGCTGGTCGGCGGCAACGCCCTGGTCGAGACCGGCACCTTCCTGTCGATCCTGCTCGGCACCATCGTCGGCGGCCTGTTGGTCGCCGCCGGGCCCGGCGGCGAGCGCTGGGTCGGGCCGGTGGTGGTGGCCGTGGCGGGGCTCGGCTACCTCGCCAGCCGGGCCATCCCGCGCACCGCCGCGTCGAGCCCGGGCCTGCGGGTCGACGCCAACCCGCTGGCGCCGACCGTGGCCATCGTCCGGGTCGCGGCCCGGGTGCGGCCGGTGTTCCTGTCGATCCTCGGCATCTCCTGGTTCTGGTTCCTGGGCGCGGCCTTCCTGTCCCTGCTGCCGAACTTCTGCAAGGACGTGCTGCACGGGTCGGAGGGGGTGGTGACCCTGTTCCTGGCGCTGTTCTGCGTCGGCATCGCGGCCGGCTCGCTGGCCTGCGAGAAGCTGTCGCGGCGGCGGCTCGAGCTCGGCCTGGTGCCGCTCGGGTCGATCGGCATCTCGGTCTTCGCCCTCGACCTGTCGATCGCCGCCGTGCCCTGCAGCCTGGTGGTCACCGACTCCCTGCTGTCGGTGGGGCAGTTCCTGAGCGCCCCCGCCGCCTGGCGGGTCTGCCTGGACCTGCTCGGCGTGGCGGTCTTCTCCGGGTTCTACACCGTGCCGCTCTACACCTTCGTCCAGCAGCGCTCGGCCTCGGGCGAGCGGTCGCGCGTCATCGCCGGCAACAACATCCTGAACTCGCTCTTCATCGTCGCGTCCTCGGCCATGCTGGTGGCCCTGCTCGGCGCCGGCCAGCCGATCCCGGCCATCTTCGCCATCCTGGCGCTGATGAACGTGGCGGTGGCGTTCTACATCTACACCGTGGTGCCGGAGTTCATGCTCCGCTTCGTCGCCTGGGTGGTGGCCAACCTGATGTACCGGCTGCGGCTCGAGGGCGACGAGCGCGTCCCCGTCGAGGGCCCGGCGGTGGTGGTGGCCAACCACTCGAGCTTCGTCGACTGGCTGCTGCTCGCGTCCCTGTCGCCGCGGCCGATGCGCTTCGTCATGGACCACTCGTTCATGCGCGTGGGTCTGCTGCGCTGGCTGTTCCGCGGCGCCCGGGTGATCCCGATCGCGCCCGCGAGGGAGGACCCGGCGGTGCTCGACGAGGCCTTCGACCGCATCGCCGCCGAGCTCGCGGAGGGGGAGCTGGTGTGCCTGTTCCCCGAGGGCCGGATCACCGCCGACGGCCGCCTCCAGCCGTTCCGGCCCGGCGTCGAGCGGGTGGTGGCGCGGACCCCGGTGCCGGTGGTGCCGGTGGCGATCGTCGGCATGTGGGGGAGCTTCTTCTCCCGCCGCGGCGGCAAGGCGCTGACGCGGCCGTTCCGCCGCTTCTGGTCGCGGGTCGACCTGCGGGTGGGCGAGCCGGTGGCGCCCGGGCAGGTCACCGCCCACGGCCTGGCCGAGCGGGTGGCGGCCCTGGGCGGGTTCGAGGTGCCGGCGCCGCTCGCGCCGGCAGCCGGCCCCGGGGCGGGCC
>CAYTJW010000315.1:0-6297 GCA_964438135.1 uncultured Thermoanaerobaculia bacterium | reverse complement strand
CGGCCTCGACCTGGTCGGCGTGGCCGAGGCCGGGCCGGCGGTGTCGGCCGGCGTCCTCGAGCAGTGGCTCGAGGCCGGCCGCCACGGCGAGATGGAGTACCTGCGCGCCACCGCCTCGCTGCGGGCCGACCCCCGGGGCCTGCTCCCCGGCTGCCGCTCGGTGGTGGCAGTGGCCACCAGCTACCGCACCAGCCTGCCGCCGTCGACGGTGGCGGCCCCCGGCACGGTCTGGCTGTCCCGCTACGCCTGGGGCCGCGACTACCACCGCCTGCTCAAGCGCGCCCTGGTCCGTCTCGGCCGCTGGCTGTCCGACCGGACCGGCTCGCGCCGGTGGCGGGCCTGCGTCGACACCGCACCCGTGCTGGAGCGGGAGTGGGCGGCCAGGGCCGGCCTCGGCTGGCTGGGCAGGAGCACCCAGCTCGTCAACCAGCGGCTCGGCTCGGAGCTGTTCCTGGGCGTGCTCCTGACCGACGTCCCGCTGCCGCCCGACCGAGCCGTCCCGGACCGCTGCGGGCGCTGCACCGCCTGCCTCGACGCGTGCCCCACGGGCGCCCTGGTGGCGCCCGGGGTGCTCGACGCGCGGCGCTGCGTCGCGGCCCTGACGGTCGAGCACCGCGGCCCCCTGCCCGCCGAGCTGGCGGGGGCCATGGGCGACATGGTCGCGGGCTGCGACCGCTGCCAGGAGGCCTGCCCCTGGAACCGGCGCGCACCCGCCGACCTCCACCCGGAGTACCTGCCACGGCCGGGCCGCTTTCGCCCCCCCCTGGCGGAGCTCGAGGCCCTCACCGAGGAGGGGTGGCGGCACTGGCGCGCCGGCAGCCCGCTCACCCGCATCTCCCACGCGATGTTGCAGCGCAACCTGGCGGTGGCCCGCCGCAACGCCCCGGCGTGAGGGCCCGCACGCGGCCGGCGTCGGCTATGCCGGCGGCGGGCTCTCGTCGGCCGTCGCGGGCTTGGTCGGCGTCGGCTCGGTGTGCCGCTTGATCGGCCTCAGGACCATGGTGAGGTCGCGGCCCTCGAGCTCGCGCGCCGGCTCGCGGTCGACGCGGGCGATCGGCTCCAGCTGCTCGCGCACTCGCCGCAGCAGCTCGAAGCCGTTCTCGGGTCGCCGCATCTCCCGCATCCGGAACATGATCGTGATCTTGACGTGCTTGCCCTGCTCGAGGAACTTCTGGGCCAGGCGGACCTTGGTCTCGAAGTCGTGGAGGTTGATGTTCGGCCGGAACTTCACCTCCTTGATCTCGACCAGGTGCTGGGACCGCTTGGCCTCCCGCGCCTTCTTCTCCTGCTCGTAGCGGAACCGCCCGTAGTCCATGATCTTGCACACGATCGGGCGGGAGGTCGCGGAAACCTCGACGAGGTCCAGACCGCGCGCCCGGGCGAGGCTGAGCGCCTCCTCCACCGGCACCACCCCGACCTGGTTCCCCTCGTCGTCGATGAGGCGCACCGGCGACAGCCGGATGCGCTCGTTGATGCGCACTTGCGGCGCATCAGGGTCGTCACGAAACGCGTACTTCCGAATGGCTCTCCCTCCTTCGTGTCCGGGTTATCGATCACCGGCACCGCGCGCCGGCCGGCTGGTCATGCGCCACCGAGTATAGAGCCGGGTCGCCGACGGCGGCAAGCCCGCCTGCCGCCGTCGGGTCGCGGCCCGGCCCCGCCGCAGCCACCCCTCAGGGGGACTCCACGCTCCACGCGCCGCAGGTGCCGTTCTCGAAGCCGTCCGCGAAGAGCACGCCGGTGCACGGCACCGCCCCCTCCAGCCGCACGTCGTCGAGGTTCCAGCCGCAGTAGACCACCGAGCCGTCGGTCGAGCCGAGGGTCCAGCGCACGCGCACGTCGGCGTGACCGGCCGCGAGGGCGCCGATGTCGACGACCTCCTGGACCCACGAGCCGCCGGGCATGGTCTCCGCGCTCTCCCACACCGTCGTCCAGGCCCCCCCGTCCACCGACACCTGGGTCCGAGCGTGGTCCCAGCTGTCGTTCTCGACCCCCAGCCAGCGCCAGTAGCTGAGCACCAGCGAGGTCGCCTCGCTGCAGTCGACCGACGGTGCCTGCAGCTGCAGCTGGTTGTCGGTCAGGTCGTCGTCGTAGTCGCCGTTGAGGTTGACGCCGTAGACGCTGCTGCCGGTGTGGCCCGCGGTCGGGTCCGGCTCGCCGCCGTAGCCGCTGCCGCCCTGGCCGGTCGGCACGCCGAAGGCCCAGCCGTGGGCGTTGCCGTTGTTGTTGACGGTCCAGCCGGGGCTGGCGTCGAGCGTCTCGGCCAGCAGCACCCCCCAACCGGCGGTCTCGGCCTGATAGTAGAGCCCGCCGTTGGTGTCGACGGTGACGTTGCCGAGGGCGTCAGCCGAGGCGACGCCGAAGTAGTAGAGCCGGCACGACTCGAGACCGGTCGCGGTCAGGCTGTGGTCGGTGCCGAGGCCCGAGTCGCTGACGACGGTCCCCGGGGGCAGGCCGATGCCGTAGGTCAGGGTCGAGCTGCCGGGCTCGCTGGTGACGAAGGTGACGGTCAGCGAGTCCTGCTCGGCCACGGCGGCGACGTTGCTGATCACCGGCCCCTGGCAGTCCAGGGAGGCCTGGTCGTGCTTGTCGGCGGGCGAGCCGCTGCCGGTGTCCTGGTCGTGGTAGGTGACGGTCAGGGTGTCGCCGTGGGCCACCGCCAGGGCGGCGCCGAGGGTGGCGGTGCCGCGGAAGCGGACCACGTCGCCGCCCTGGCGGGCGAGGGTGACGGTCGCGCTGCCGCCCGACGGCGCCGCGGCCAGGTTGACGTCGACGGTGCTGAGGGCGCCCAGGTCGTCGTCGAAGACGTCGACCGTCACCGTGGCGTCGCAGCGGTACAGGCTGCGGTCGAGCACCACCACCCCGTCCGAGCCGGCGGCCACCTGCACCGAGGCGTCCGTCGGCAGGTGGTTGTGAGCGGTGACCCGGACCAGCATGGCTGCGCCCGCCTGCGGCGCGTCGACGTGGAACGAGGCGGTGCCGGTCGCGTCGGTGAAGCCGGCGCCGAGCAGGGCGCCGTCCTGGCTGACGCCGACCAGCGCGCCGGCGACCGGGGCGGGGTCGGACACGGTGACCGTGAAGTCGTCGCTGGCGGCCGGTGGCACCACCGGGCTGACCCCCACCGTGAGGCCGACCGGCGCCCGGGTGAAGGGGTCGAGGGTCGGGTCGCCGTTGAGGTTGTAGCAGTGCCAGTAGTACTGCTCGTCGCCGCCCTTGAGGGTCACCTCGGTCAGCCCGGCGTAGCACGCCGCGCCCTGCGAGTACTGGCGGTCGAGGGTGATCGAGTTGCCGGCCATGTCGGCGTCGAACATCGAGTCGAAGAAGCCGCGCTCCAGCCAGTCGTCCTCGTCCCAGTAGGTCGAGTTGGAGCCGCCCCAGTAGGACACGAAGCCCTTCTGGGCGTGGATGACGCTGTCCTCGCCGAACACGTCGCCGTAGGCGTTCCACTCGTTGGACGAGCACGAGTGGCCGAAGCCGAGGGGGTACATGCCGGTGTTGCCGAAGCCGACGAAGTCGCCGGTGGACAGCGGCGGCGGGCCGGACCAGCCGCTGGGCCCGGAGTGGGCCGAGTAGACCGCCCAGCCGCCGCCGGTGTTGAGGTAGGCGATGAGGTCGGCGACCGAGTGGTTGGCGCTCTCCGGCCAGCGGGTGCACTCGGCGCTGTTGGGCGCCGGCTGCATCAGCTGGGCGATGACGTCGGCGTGGGTGGTGACGCCCTGACTCGCGTAGTCGTCCCCCTCCATGAACAGGGCCCGGTTGAGCCAGGCCGAGTTGCCGGCGGTCGGCTGCTGGTAGGTCAGGATCTTGTCGCGCATCGCGATCAGCTCGGCGGCGTCGTCCACCGGCCAGCGGGCGACGATCATGTCGGGGTAGAGGTCGGCGTCCATCTGCACGAACGGCAGGTCGGTGCCGCCCGAGCCGCCGCCGGAGTTGGTGAACGTCGGCAGCGGCGTCGGCGAGTCGCCGATCATGAGGATGTAGACCGGCGGGTTGGCGCCGTTGTAGAGACCCTGGATGTAGCTCTTGATGGCGGTGGTGGTGGTGCCGGTCACGGTCGTGGTGACCAGGCTGACGTGGAAGCCGCAGCTGGTCTTCCAGGCCACGAAGGGCTCCAACGCCGCCAGCATGGTCGCGTCGTTGGGGGCGATGACCAGGAGCTCGACCGGGGCGTCGGCCGGGTAGTGCCAGCCGGCCGCGCGGCCGCCGAAGTTGAGGTTGACCGTGGCGCGGTCGAGGACGGCGTCGAACTGGCGGCTCGCGAGGCGCTGCTTGCGCGCCCGGGTCGCGTCGAGGTCACCGCCCGAGAAAGAGAGCCGCACCCGCACCCGGCTGGCCACCTCGAGGCGGCCTCGGGTCGCGTCGTAGCGCACGGGCGACACCGCGAGCAGGGCCAGGGTGTGGTCGCGGACCGTGAACGGGCCGCTGGTGGAGGCCGGCGCCACCCCGACCACCCCACGGTAGGCGTCGGGCTTGTGCGAGAAGCGCCACTCCCGGGCCTCCTCGCAGTCGCACTTCGGCACCGGCAGCTGGGCCGGGTGGAGACGCGGGGCGAAGCCGCGGCCGGCGAGGTCGACCTCGACCGGGTCGAGCCGCACGGCCTCGACCGCGACCGAGGCGCCGACCGGGATCTCGACGAAGCGGCGCAGCACCGGCAGCTCGGGGGCGCCGACCTCGCCGTCGCGGCCGAAGCCCGGGACCGCGACCCGGGTGAAGGGCCCGGCCTCGGTCTCCACCACCGCGAGCGAGATGCCGGGCACGGCCACCTCGAGCTCGACGCCGTCGACCCCCGATCGGACCAGGTCGACGCGAACGCCGTCGCTCGCCTCGGCGGCGAGCGGCAGCCACAGGTCGGACGCCCCGGACGCCGGGGCGAACGCCGCGGCGGCCACTGCCAGCACGAACAGGACTCTCACGATTGCCCTCCACTCGGCAGGCCCGACGGGGCCCGTCTCGTCTCCGCCGCACATCATGGCACCTCCGGCCGCCAAGTCAACGGGTCCGCGCCTGCGCGGTCAACGCGCGGTCTCGTCGACCGCCTCCCGCTCCCACCCGGGCGAGCGGGGGAGCCGCACGCCGGTCGCCGACGGCCGACCGCTCGGAGCCCGCCGGCAGGCGCGCCGCGAGCCACCGGGCGAGGGCCTCCGCGGCCGCCGCCACGCCGGTCTCGGACCAGTGGCCGTCGAGGTTGTAGTAGGCGCCCGGAAGCCCATCCAGGACCGGGTGCAGGTCGAGCGCCTCGAGCCCCCGAGAGCGGGCGTCCTGGACCAGCAGGTCGGCCAGCACGCGGGTCGAGGCCCGCGCCTGGGCGAGGTGGGAGACCCGGCCCCAGAACTCCCGGAACCGCGGGTCGACCTGGCTCGCCTCGGGGGCGACGACGAGGGTGAAGCCCACCCCGCGCTCGCGGCAGGCCAGGGCCATGGCCTCGACCAGCGCCGCCACCTCCCGTTCCGGCCCGCGCGCGACCCGCACCCCCGCGTCCCGGGGCGGTCCCCAGCTGGCCAGGGCGGCGCGCAGGTAGTAGGAACGGAACAGCTCGCCGTCCGGGTGGCGGAGACCCTCGTAGAACGGGGCCAGGTCCCGGCTCGCGAGGAACGACCTCAGCGCGTCCCGGTCGGCCGGAGGGGCGAGCTCGGCGAGCAGACCGGGCATGTCCGCGTCGCTGGACTGCCGCAGCCGGCGCGCGAGCTCCGCCTCCCGCGCCTCCAGCTCGCCCGCGCCGCGCCACGCGCGCAGCACCTGCCGCCTCCGGTTGACCAGCACGTGGTTGAGGTTGCCGAGGCCGACGGCGCCGAGGAGCGACGGCCGCGGGTAGGGCGCCACCACCCCCAGCAGGCTCGGCAGCGAGGGCGAGGGGACGAAGTCGTTGCCGGCGTACAGCACCACCGCCACGTGGCAGGGCCGGAGGCGGAAGCCGATGCGCCGCAACCGCCAGTAGTACTCGTCCGGTCCGGTCGCCGAGACGCCCAGGTTGACCACCTCGACGTCGGCGCGACCCAGCCGCTCCTCCACCGCCGCCGGCAGGGGGACGACGCTCGACTCCTCCAGGAAGGAGTCGCCGATGACCACCACCCGATGGACGCCGGCCGCCGGCTCGACGGCCCGCTCGCGGTCGCGCTGCCCCCACGAGTTGACCCCCACCGCCACCGGCTGCCGGGCGCCCCGCGCGCGCAGCGTGCGGCCTACGCGGCCATGATGCTGGCGGAAGCGCCCGCGGCGGAACCGGGCACAACCCACCTGTACGCAAACGCGGGCTATGCCATCCTCGGCGTCATTCTGGAAAAAATCACAGACACGTCC
>CAYTJW010000314.1:0-6322 GCA_964438135.1 uncultured Thermoanaerobaculia bacterium | reverse complement strand
CTCGACCGCGGCGGCCGCGTCGCGGCCCGGCCGGTGGTGGCGGCTCGCGGGGTTGGCCGGGCAGGCGGAGAAGAACGGCAGCATCGCCTCCACCACCCGCGGGTCGCACGGGGTCGAGGCGTTGTGGTCGAGGTAGATGACGTCGGGCACCACGGGGGGATTGTATCCCCCACCCGCCGCCCAGCCGTCAGCGATCGGCGGTCAGCTCCCCCGCCCGGTCGGCACCGACCGGGTGGTCGGGGGAGCCGGAGGCTGAAGGCTGAAAGCCGAGAGCTTGAAGCCACTTGCACCGCGGCGGGCGGAGTACTACCATGACGGGCCGCGGGCCCTCGGGCCCGCCGGAGGTGTGGCATGCAACGCACCGGTTTCCTCGCCGCCCTGCTCGTCCTGCTGGCCGCCCCGGCCTTTGCCCAGCTGTCCGACCGCTGGCGGGCGTGGCCTGACGGCCCCGAGGGCGTGCTGCTCACGCCGGCCGAGCGAGCCGCCTGGGCCGGGGTGGACAGCGACGCCGGGGCACAGCGCTTCGTCGACCTGTTCTGGGCCCGCCGCGACCCCGACCTCGCCAGCCGCGCCAACGAGACGCGGGCGGACTTCGAGGCCCGGGTCGAGGCGGCCGACCGGCAGCTCGGCGAGGGCGGGCAGCGCGGCGCGCTCACCGACCGCGGCCGCGTCTGGCTGCTGCTCGGCAAGGCCGCCGCCGTCGAGCACCGGCCCCTGCTCCCCTACCTGCGCGAGATCTACCACGACAACCCGCCCGACCCGGCCAACTCCCTCGACACCCGCCTCACCTGGCACGGCCTGAGCTTCGACCGCGAGAAGGGGGTGGTGACCCTGTGGAGGTACCCGCGCGAGGCGGTGCCGGCGGCCGCGCTCGGCGACCGCAAGGACAAGCTCTTCACCTTCACCTTCGTCGACGGGGACGGCTCCGGCGCCTTCGCCCTCGCCGACGACCTCCGCTACGCCGAGGAGGCGCGCGAGCTGCTGGCCGCGGTGCCCGCCACCCTGGTCCGACACCCCGAGCTGGCCGAGCCGCCGCTCTACCCGCTGCTGCCCGGCTCCCAGCTCGCCTCGCCGGCCCAGCTCGCCTGGCTCGGCCTGGACCCCGCCCCGTGGCCGGAGGGCGCGGTGGCGGCCGCCACCCAGGGCGTGGTCCTGGAGGACCAGATGCCGGCCTGGGTCTTCCTCCGCCTGCCCGAGGGGGCCCCGGCTGCCGACCTCATGGCCGGTCGCCTGACCCTGGCGGACGGCACGGTCGCCGGCACCTTCCAGCAGCCGGTGGCGCCGCTCCGGACCGCTCGCGGCGCCGTCTACGAGCTGGCCGTGCCGGCACCGGCCGGGACCTCGACCCTCGACCTCGCGCTCGCCGCCGGCGGCCAGCCGATCGCGGTCCGCCGCCTCGCCCTCGAGCTCGCGGCGGTGGCGCCGGGCGCCACCTGGATCGGCCCGATGATGGCCGGCGGCGAGGTCGTCGAGGAGGGCACGGCAGGCCTCGGCCACCCGTTCGTGTTCGGCGGCTACCACCTCATCCTGCGGCCGGAGGGCAGCTACAGCTGGGACGAGACCATGAGCTACTTCTGCCTCGTCGTCCGCCCTGGCGCCGGCGCCGACGGCAGCCCCGCCGTCACCTTCCAGGAGCGCCTCAAGCTCGGCCCGCGCCAGGCGCCGGTGCAGCCGCCGCAGCCGGCGCAGCTGTCGGCGACGGCTCCCAACGTGTCCATCTTCGGCCTCAAGCTGCCGCTCGCCACTTACCTGCCCCAGGGCGGCGACTGGACCCTCAAGGTGACCCTCAAGGACACCGTCAACCAGGTCGACCGGGCGACCGAGCTGCCGATCCGGCTGCCCGAGAAGAGCCCGGCGCCCCAGCCGTGAGCCGGCGCGCGATGACCGACGACCACGACCTGCCGCCGCGCGACCTCCCCGACCCGGACGTCCGCGTCTCGGTCGCGGCGGCGGCGGAGCGGCTGCGCCGCGGCGAGCTGGTGATCGTGGTCGACGACGAGGACCGCGAGAACGAGGGCGACCTCGTCTGCGCCGCCGAGCGGGTCACCCCCGAGGCGGTCAACTTCATGGCGCGCCACGGGCGCGGCCTGATCTGCGTCGCCCTCACCGCCGAGCGCTGCGACCAGCTCGACCTGCCCCTGATGGTGGCCCGGAACACCTCCGCCCACGGCACGGCGTTCTGCGTCTCGGTGGAGGCCCGCGAGGGCACCACCACCGGCATCTCGGCCCACGACCGCGCCGCCACCGTGCGCGCCCTGGTCGACCCCCGCACCCGCCCCGACGACCTCCAGCGACCCGGCCACATGTTCCCGCTGCGGGCCAGGAAGGGCGGCGTCCTGAAGCGCGCCGGCCACACCGAGGCGGCCGTCGACCTCACTCGCCTCGCCGACATGACCCCGGCCGGCGTGCTGTGCGAGATCATGGACGACGACGGTGCCATGGCCCGCCTGCCGCGCCTGACCCGCTTCGCCCGCGAGCACGGCCTCGGCATCCTCACCGTCGCCGACCTGATCGCCCACCGCCTGCGCACCGAGCGCCTGGTCGAGCGGGTCGCCGGGCCGCTCCTGCCGACCCGCCACGGCACCTTCCGCGTCCACGCCTACCGCAGCCTGGTGACCGACGAGGAGCACCTCGCCCTGGTGATGGGCGAGGTCGACCCCGAGACGCCGGTCCTGGTGCGGGTCCACTCGCAGTGCCTGACCGGCGACGTGTTCGGCTCCAACCGTTGCGACTGCGGCGTCCAGCTCGACCTGGCCATGGCCCGCATCGGCGCGGAGGGCAGCGGCGTCCTGCTCTACCTGCTGCAGGAGGGGCGGGGGATCGGCCTGTTCAACAAGCTGCGCGCCTACGAGCTGCAGGACGACGGCCAGGACACGGTGGAGGCCAACCTCCACCTCGGCTTCCCGCCCGACCCCCGCGACTACGGCACCGGCGCCCAGATCCTCGCCGACCTCGGCGTCCGCCGCCTCCGCCTGATGACCAACAACCCGCGCAAGTACCGTGCCCTGACTGGCTTCGGGCTCGAGATCGTCGAGCGGGTGCCGCTCGAGGTGCCGCCGACCGCCCACACCCGGGCCTATCTCGAGGCCAAGAAGCACAAGCTCGGGCACCTCCTCGACCTGGTGTAGCCGCTGAGAGGGTCCGAGTCGGCACCGCGGTCGGGCGCACGGGCGTACCCTCTCCCCGACCTCCACACCCTCGCCGAGGCGCTCGCCCGCGGCGACCGCGACCTGGCCGTGGGCGGCGTGGTCGGTCCGGCCCGCCCCCTGGTGCTGGCCGCCCTGGTCTCGTCCGGCTGGTCCCCCCGCCCGTTCCTGGTAGTGGTGCCGCACCTGCACGACGCGGTCGAGCTCGCGGCCGGCCTCGGCCTGCTCGCCCCCGACCTGCGGGTGGCGGTCGCGCCCGCCGAGCTGGCCGCCCCCTACCAGGCCTCCGAGCCCCCCCTGCAGGCCCGGCTGGACCTGAGCCAGCTCCTCGAGCGGGTCGCCCGGGGGGTCGTCGACGTGGTCGTGACCCCGACCCGCGCCCTGCTCGCGCCGATCCCCCAGCCGGCGGCGGCCGTGGCCCAGACCCTGCGCCTCGAGCGCGGTCAGCGGGTCGACCCGCGCCAGCTCGCCGAGTCCCTCGTCGCCGCCGGCTACCGGCGCGCGGACCTGGTCGAGGAGGCGGGCGACTTCGCCGTCCGCGGCTGGGTCGTCGACCTCCACCCGGGCGGCGACCACGGACTCAGGGTCGAGCTCGACGACGACGTGGTGGAGCGCATCCGGCCGTTCGACCCGGTCACCCAGCGCGGCACGGGCGAGCCGGTCGAGACCGCGGTGCTGCCGCCCCTGGCCCCGTTCCCGGCCACCGACGACCGCCGCCTGGCGGTCGCCGCCCTGCTCGAGGAACGGCTGCCGGCCCTCGCCGCCTCCCTGGCCAGCGGCGCCGAGCCGTGGCTGTGGTGGGGCACCCTCCACCTGGCCGAGGCGAGCACCTCCTGGCCCGCGCTGTGCGGCCCGGTGGTGGTCTGCGACCGGGACGAGACCCTGGGCGAGCTCGGCCGCTTCCTGGCGGTGCAGGAGCGGGAGTGGCAGGCCCTCGCCCGGCGCCACGTCCAGCTGCCGCCGCCGGCCGAGCTGCTGGTCGACGCCGACCGGCTGCGGTCGAGCCTGGGCGAGGCGGTCCTGCGGGTCGAGCAGCTGGAGGTGCGGGACGGCACCAGCCGCTGGTGGCGGGTGGCGACCGCGCCGGTGGAGAGCTTCGCCCGCCGCATCCCCGACCTGGTGCCAACCCTCGTCGAGCGACGGGCCGAGGACCTGGTGCAGGTGCTGGTGGTGGGCTCCCCGGGTGAGGAGCGGCGCTTCCGCCACCTGCTCGACCAGGGCGAGGTGTCGGTCTCGGCGGCACCGCCGCCGGCGGCCGGCGTGGCCCTGGTCCAGGCCGAGCTGCAGAACGGCTTCCTGTGGCCGGGCCGCCTGGCGGTCTACGGTCGCCGCAACCTGACCGCGGCGCCGCCGCCACGCCCGCGGCGGGCCGGGGTGGCCGCCTTCGTCTCCGACCTGCGCGACCTCAAGCCCGGCGACCTGGTGGTCCACGCCGACCACGGCATCGGTCGCTTCACCGGCTTCCGCCGGGTCGAGGTCGAGGGGCAGACGCTGGAGATGATGGCGCTCGCCTACCGTGGCGGCGACTCGCTGCTGGTCCCGGTCGAACGGGCCGACTTGATCCAGAAGTACGCCTCCGGCGGCGCCGAGCACGAGCCGCCCCTCGACCGCCTCGGCGGCGCCAGCTGGCGGCGCCGCACGGCGCGGGTCCGCAAGGCGGTGCGCGAGATGGCGGCGGAGCTGCTCCGGCTGCAGGCCGCGCGCCGGGCCAGCCGCGGCCACCCGTTCTCGCCCGACTCGCCGTGGCAGCGCGAGTTCGAGGACGCCTTCGAGTACGAGCTGACCGTCGACCAGGAGCGGGCGGTGGCCGAGGTCAAGTCCGACATGGAGAGCGAGCGGCCGATGGACCGGCTGCTGTGCGGCGACGTCGGCTACGGCAAGACCGAGGTGGCCATCCGCGCCGCCTTCAAGGCCGGCCTCGACGGCAAGCAGGTGGCGGTGCTCGCCCCCACCACCATCCTCGCCCGCCAGCACCTGGAGACCTTCCAGCGCCGCCTGCAGGGTTTCCCCATCACCACGCGCATGCTGTCGCGGTTCGTCTCCCAGGAGGAGACGCGCGAGGTGCTGGCCGGGCTGGCCGAGGGCCGGGTCGACATCGTCATCGGCACCCACCGCCTGCTCGCCGCGGACGTCGTCTTCCGCGACCTCGGCCTGGTGGTGGTCGACGAGGAGCAGCGCTTCGGCGTGGCCCAGAAGGAGAGGCTCAAGCAGCTGCGGACCGAGGTCGACGTCCTGGCCATGTCCGCCACGCCCATCCCGCGGACCCTCAACATGGCCCTCGGCGGCCTGCGCGACGTGTCGCTGATCGAGACCCCGCCCCGCAACCGGCAGGCGGTCGAGACTGCCGTGCTGGCCTTCTCCGAGGAGGTCGTGCGGGAGGCCCTGCTGTACGAGCTGGAGCGGGGCGGGCAAGTGTTCTTCGTCCACAACCGGGTCCGCTCCATCGCCGCCTTCGCCGACTGGTTGCGGCGGACCGTGCCGGAGGCGCGGGTGGTCGTCGCCCACGGCCAGATGCCCGAGCGGCAGCTCGAGCGCGCCATGCGCACCTTCCTCGACGGCTCGGCCGACGTCCTGCTCGCCACGGCGATCGTCGAGAACGGCCTCGACATCGCCAACGCCAACACCCTGCTGGTCAACCGCGCCGACCAGTTCGGCCTGGCCCAGCTCTACCAGCTGCGCGGGCGGGTGGGTCGCTCGGAGCGCCTCGCCTTCGCCTACTTCCTGGTCCCGCCGGACCTCGCCCTGTCCGGCGTGGCCCGCTCGCGGCTGGCCGCGATCCAGGAGTTCTGCGAGCTCGGCTCGGGCTTCCGCATCGCCGCCCGCGACCTCGAGATCCGTGGCGCCGGCAACCTCCTCGGCGCCGAGCAGCACGGCTTCCTCGAGGCGGTCGGCTTCGAGACCTACTGCCAGCTGCTGGAGGAGGCGGTGGCCGAGCTGGAGGGGCGGCCGCAGCCGTTCCGGCGAGAGGTCGAGCTCCGCCTCGGGTTCGACCTGCAGCTCCCCGCCGACTACATCCCGGAGCCGGCGCTGCGCCTCAGCTTCTACAAGCGGCTGGCGGCGGCGACGGACGACGACGCGCTGCGCTGCCTGCTCGAGGAGGTGGTCGACCGCTACGGGCCGGCGCCGCCGCAGCTCGAGCGCCTGGCCCAGGCGCAGCGCCTGCGGTCGGCCGCCGC
>CAYTJW010000313.1:0-6369 GCA_964438135.1 uncultured Thermoanaerobaculia bacterium | reverse complement strand
GTGCGCGGCACCGGCGTCGAGGTCGGCGCCGGGGTCGGCGTCGGCCGGGGGTCGCGCGTCGGCGTCGGCGGCGGGCCGAAGGTGAAGGGGTTGCGCCGCGACTCCTCGGCGGCGGCCGGGGTGCGGTCGAGCAGCGCGGTCTCGAGGGCCGGCATCGGGTGGCTCTCGAAGCCGAGGTCGCCCGCGCCGAGACGCTCGGCGGCGGTGCGGGCATGGCGCAGGTGGGTGATCGCCGAGTACGCGCCCGCGGCGACCAGGACAACCAGGAGGGCGAGGATGCGGGTGCGGTTACTCGATGCCATCGCCAGCTCCGGTGTCGTCCCCTGCGGTCGCGGCCGCGGCCTCGGGCCGGGCCGTGGCGGTCTCGGCGGGGGCGACCGGCTCGGGAGTCGACCGCTCGAGCCGACGGGGGTCGCCCTCGGCCAGGTAGGTGGCGAGGCGGACCGAGATCCGCAGCTCGCGCGAGGTCGCCAGCTCGTCGCCGGCCAGGGTCAGGTTGTCGACGACGAGGAACTCGGGGCTCGCCTGCAGGGCGGCGAGCAGCCGCCGCACCTGGCCGTACTCGCCGACGACGTCGAACTTGATCTCGAACCGGTGCAGGTCGAGGGTCTTCTCCTCCGACCAGGAGTAGCTGTAGCGGCCGACGTTGAGGCCGGAGTCGCGGGCGGCGCTGCCGGCCGCGATCAGGATGTTGGTGAGGCGGTCGTCGAGGCGGCCGAAGACCTCGTTGTGCAGGCGCTTCACCTCGGCGTCGAGGGCCTCCACCTGGGCCCGCTCCTCCGCCGCCAGCCGCTGCAGGTGGCGGAGCCGGACCAGGCTCGCCTCGTGCTCGGCCAGCTGCCCCTCGAGCTGGGCTGCCCGGCCCATGGAGTCGGAGGAGAGCCAGCTGTAGAGACCGACGTTGCCCAGGCACAGCAGCACCGCGGGCAGCCACAGGCCGAGCAGGTGTCGCCAGGGGCGGAAGCCGCCGGTCACGGCCCTGCCTCCGGCAGGTAGCGCACGGCCAGGGCGAACTCGTAGCCGGCGGAGGCGGCGCCCTCGGGGGACGTCTCGGCGCGCGGCCGGGGCTCCTCGAACTCGGGGTCGGCGACCAGGTTGGAGAGCAGCTCGAGCCAGTCCTCGCGGCTGCGGGCGACGCCCTCGAAGGTCAGGGAGACGCCGCCCTTCTCGATCGACGGCTCGATGTGGGTGATGCGGACCTCGCGCGGCACCACCCGCTCGATGTCGTCGAGCAGGTCGACCCAGGAGAAGGCGTGCTCGCGCAGCACCAGGTTGAGGCCGTTCACCCGCCGTTCCAGGGACTTCCAGGGGATGCGGTCGAGCGCGGCCGAGTCGGTCCGGAGCGAGCTCTCCAGCGCCCGGCGCTCCGCCACCAGCTGGTCGCGGCGCTCGACCGTGGACGAGAGGGCGCGGTCGGTCTGGAGCCACAGCTGCAGGTTGACCGCCGCCAGGGCGACGGCGGCGACCCCGGCCACGACGGTCAGGAACCACACCGGCCGGGTGTTGAGGAACGGCCGCGAGGCGAGGTTCGGCATCGTCACGAGCGGTCGACCTCCAACACGGCGTGGACGGGCGCCAGCTGCTGCGGGTCGACGCCGCTGGCGAGGCCGGAGCAGGGCGGCAGGAGCCGGGTGCGGACCACGGCCCCCTCCTGGTCGCGCCACCAGTCGGCCAGCGCCCGCTCGGTGGCCGCGTCGGCGGCGGCGACCTCGACCTCGAGCGGCGCGGTCACCGCGAGCGTGTCGCGCATGTAGGCGAGGGCGAGCTGCAGCTCGGAGGTCGCGAGCGGCCAGGGGTCGGCCCCGGTCGGCAGCGGCTTGGTGCGGAGCAGGCCGGGGGCGCCGTCGGTCGCGAGCAGCAGGGACAGGAAGCCCGCCTCGAGCTGGACCACCAGCTGGTGGCCGGGGCGGGTCGCGGCTCGCTCGGCCATGACCAGCAGGCGCGGGCCGACCAGGCCGGGCTCGACGCCGATGTCGGCGAAGGCTCCCTCCAGCTCGGCGAACGCGCGCTCCAGGCCGGACATGCACAGCACCTGCTTGCGACCGCCCGCGGAGTGGGGAAGGGCCGAGACCCGCAGCTCGGCCGGCAGGACCGGCAGGAGCTTCTTCAGCCGCCAGCGGACGATCTCTTCAAGCTCGGCGGCGCGGCGCGGCAGGTGGTCGAACTCGAGCAGGTGGACCCGCACCCAGCCGGTGGGGAGGACGACCGCCGCCCGGCGGGCGCCGCCCAGCTCGGTCTGGATCGGCCCCAGGGCCTCGGCCAGGCGTCGCCGGTCGACCGACTGCAGGCCCACCGCGCCGACCTCCACCACCCCTTCGGGGAGCTGGGCGGAAGCGCAGCGCAGGCCGTCGCGGCGGTCGCGCCGGACGGCGACGGCCAGGCACGGCTCGAGCGACCACGCGGTGGTGGGCGACGGGCTGGCGAGAAGCTGCTTCCAGCCCATCTCACACCCACCCGATGGTCGCTTCAGACCGCGAACCCGACGGTGTCGTGTGCACCCGACTCCACTCCTGGAGACCTTCTCTACTCAACGAACGTGACCTTGTTGACGTCCCGCAGGGTGGTCTGCCCGGCGAAGACCTTCTGCAGCGCCGACTCGCGCAGGAAACGCATCCCCTCGGCCTTGGCGGCCCGCTTGATCTCGGCCGCCGAGCGGCGGTCCAGGATCAGCTGGCGGATGTTGTCCGACAGGTTGAGCAGCTCGGCGATCGCCATCCGACCGCGGAAGCCGGTGCCGTTGCACTCGATGCAGCCGGCCCCCTCGTAGAAGGTGAACTCGCGGTAGCGATCGGGCTCGAGCCCCGAGTCGAGGAGCAGGGCATCCGACACCCGCGCCGGTCGCCGGCAGTGGGGGCAGATGCGCCGCACCAGACGCTGGGCGAGGACGCAGTTGAGCGCAGCGACGAAGTTGTAGAGGTCGACCTTCATGTTGAGGAACCGACCGAGCACGTCGACCACGTTGTTGGCGTGGACCGTGGTGAACACGAGGTGACCGGTGAGGGCGGACTGGACCGCGATCTGGGCCGTCTCCTCGTCGCGGATCTCGCCGACCATGATCTTGTCCGGGTCGTGGCGCAGGATCGAGCGCAGACCGCGGGCGAAGGTGAGGCCCTTCTTCTCGTTGACCGGGATCTGGGTGATGCCGCGCAGCTGGTACTCGACCGGGTCCTCGATGGTGATGATCTTGTCCTCGACCGACTGGATCTCGGCCAGGCAGGCGTAGAGCGTGGTGGTCTTGCCCGAGCCGGTGGGGCCGGTCACCAGCACCATCCCGTACGGCTCGCGGATGAACTTGCGCAGCTGGCGCTTGGAGTCGTCCTCGAAGCCGAGCACGTTGAGGTCGAGGCTGCGGAACTCGGCGTTGGTCGCCTCCTTGTCGAGGATGCGGATGACCGCGTCCTCGCCGTGCACGGTGGGCATGATCGAGACCCGGAAGTCGATCGTCCGGCCCGAGAAGCGGACCTTGAAGCGACCGTCCTGGGGGATCCGCTTCTCGGCGATGTCGAGCTCCGACATGACCTTGATGCGGCTGATGATGGTCGAGTGGTGGCGCTTGTCGATCGACTTCATCGCCTGGTAGAGGACGCCGTCGATGCGGTACTTGACCACCACCTCCCGGTCCTGGGTCTCGACGTGGATGTCGGAGGCGCGGCGCTGGATGGCGTTGAAGAGGACCGAGTCGACCAGCCGGATGATGGGCGAGGCGTCGGCGGTGATGCGGTCGATCGACAGCACCTCCTCGCCGTCCTCCGCCTCCTGCACCAGCTGCAGCCGGAAGCCCTCGGTCGCCTCGTCCAGGACCCGCTGGGTGGACTCCGACTTTTCCAGGATGGTGGCGATGCGACTGGCCGGCCCGACGATCGCCCGCAGGGGCCGGGCGAGGGCCAGCTCGACCTCGTTCAGGCTGACCACGTCGCCGGGGGAGGCGGTCGCGACCTCGAGCACCCCGTCCACCTCCCGCAGCGGCAGGAACTGGTAGCGGAGCATGATCTCGACCGGGATGGCGCGGAACAGCTCGGGGTCGACGTGGAACTCGGACAGGGGGTCGAAGGGGAGGCCGAGGCGCCGCGCCAGCGCCTCGGCGCGCTCGACCTCGGCCACCTCCTGAGGCTCGACGTCCTCACCGAGCATGACCAGGGTCTCGTCGAGGTTGGGCTGGGTCGACATGGTCTCCTGCCGTCTCTAGTGCATCTTGGCGACCAGGGTCAGGAGCGGGTAGTAGACCGCCAGCAGCAGGCCGGCGACGATGACGCCCATGACGACCAGGATCGCGGGCTCGAACAGGGTGACGATCCGGTTGAGGGTGAAGTCGATCTCCTCGTCGAAGAAGTCGGAGGTGTGGCTGAGCATCTCCGGCAGGGCGCCGGTCGACTCGCCGACCCGCATCATGGCCAGGGCCAGCTCGGGCATGCGGTCCGTGTCCTCGAGCGAGTCGGACAGCGGCCGACCTTCCTGGACCTGGGCCACGCAGCTCAGGAAGAGGTCGGACAGGAAGGAGTTGTTGACCGAGGTGGCGGCGGTCTGCAGAGCCGGGACCATCGGCGTGCCGCCGGCCAGGAGGATGGCCATCGAGCGGCTGAACTGGGTCAGCGAGAAGAGGTGCACCAGCCGGCCGACGAGCGGGGTCCGCAGCTTCACCTGGTCGACGACCCGGCGGCCGTCCGGGCTCTTCTGCCAGGCGTGCACGCCCCAGGCCGCCGCCACCAGCCCCAGCACGATCAGCAGCAGGTTGTCGCGGGCGAAGGTGGCGGAGCCGATCACCAGCCGCGTCGGCATCGGCAGCTCGGTCCCGAACTGGACGTAGAAGTCGCTGAAGGACGGGATGACGTAGGTCATCAGCAGGACGACCAGGCACACCGCGAGAAACACCAGCACCGCCGGGTAGGTGAGGGAGGAGATGATCTTGCGCCGCACGGTCTCGACCAGCCGCTGGTACTCGACGTAGCGCCCGAGGACGAACTCGAGCTCGCCGGAGCGCTCGCCGGCGCGCAGGGTGTTGGCGTAGAGGCGGGGGAACGCATCGCCGAGGCCGAGGAACGCGTCCGACAGCGACACCCCGGTGGTGACCTGCTGGTGGACGGTCGCCAGGAGCGACCCGAAGTGCGGGTTGACCTGCTGGGCGCGCAGCAGGTCGAGGGACTGGGCCAGCGGCAGGCCGGCCTTGAGCAGGGTCCGGAGCTGGGTGTTGAAGATCAGGAACTCCTGGCCGCTGACCTTCTCGCCCCTGGTGAGGAGGGGGATGCGGACGCGGCTGCGGCCGCGGCGCAGGGCGAAGACGTGGAAGCCCTCGCCCTCGAGCTCGCGGCGCAGGCCGTCGGCGGTGGCGGCGACCCGCCGCTGCTCCACCACGGCACCGTCGGGGGTGCCGAGCCGGCAGACGAACTCCGGCACTACGGCCCCTCCGCCGGCTGTGTCTCGGCCGAGCCCGCCTCGACGATCAGGACCAGGGCCCGCTCGCTGCCCTCCGAGCCGCTGGCGCCGAGGACGGCCCGCTGGCCGACGCCGAGCATCAGGCTGGTGCGGAGAACCTCGACCTGCCGCTGCCCGCCGGCCGGGGCGGACGCGGTCTGGTGCAGGGTCAGTCGGTCGACGTGCACGCGCTGATCGGCTCCGGCGAAGCCCCAGGGCGCGTCGGCCGGAGCCGCCACCGAGCTGGTGTGGAGGTCGACCCGGTAGTTGGGGCCGAGGTGGGCGACGGCGGTCTGGCCGATCTCCCCCTCGACCTCGGTCAGGCCGAGCCGGCGGAAGGAGCTGAAGCGGAACATGCGGCTGACCCGGCGGTCGACCTCCACCCGCTGCCCGGCCGGCAAGGGTGAGTTGCTCGCCTCGAGCAGCTCGATCCGCAGCTGGTACCGCTCCGAGGTGCGCTCGAGCTCGGCCAGCAGGGCCGTCACCCGGGCGACGACCTCCGGCCGGTCCTGGACGACGAGCTGCAGCTTGTGGGGCTGAACGGTCAGGGTTCCCTGCTCGGACAGGAGCGGCTGCACGGCCGCCGAGGCCTCCTGGACCGAGACCCGGCCCGAGCGGAGGTGGAAGACGCGGACCGTGGTCATCACCTCTGCCGCCGGGGTGCCGGTCGAGTGCAGGCTGGCGAGCAGGAGGACGGCGGCGAGGGCGTGCGCGGGACGCATTGGCGGGTCAGGACTCCAGGGCCGGGTTGACGATGAACAGCACCGCGGTGTCGCGGTCCTGGTCGGTGGCGAACTGGTAGATGCGGACCCCCTCGCCGGGCATGTCGACCTCGACCTGGGGCGGCGGGGCGCTGTCGACCGCGGCGGTGGGGGTGGTCGCCACGGCGGCGACGGCGGCGGCGCCCTGGCCCCGCTCGGGCAGGGCCTGCCACAGCAGCGTCAGGGCGGCCAGCAGCAC
>CAYTJW010000312.1:0-6376 GCA_964438135.1 uncultured Thermoanaerobaculia bacterium | reverse complement strand
TGCCGAGCAGCCCCCGCGCCGCCTCGACGCCGGCCTTGAAGGCGCGCAGGTTGAGCTCCTCGGTGCCCTTCGGCACCCGCGCCAGGATGGCCGCCTCGACCGCCTGGTGAGACACCACCCCGGCCACCTCGGTGATCACCCCGAGGGCGACGATGTTGGCGACGATGGCGCGCCCCACCTGCTCGCGGGCGATGCGGGTGACGGGCAGGCGGTAGACGCGGTACTCGCCCGGGGGGACGTTGCCGGCGGCCTCCTCGTCGACCACCACCGCCCCGCCCGGCTTGACGTCCCGGGCGTAGCGGTTGACCGACTCCTGGGTCAGGGCGAGCAGCAGGTCGATGCTGACCGCCTTGGGGTAGTCGATGTCCTCGTCGGAGATGATCACCTCGGAGCGGCTCGCGCCGCCGCGCGCCTCCGGACCGTACGACTGGCTCTGGGTCGCGTTCTTGCCGTCGTAGATCGCCGCCGCCTCGGCCAGCACCTTGCCGGCCAGGACCAGCCCCTGGCCCCCCTCGCCACTCAGCCGGATCTCGTAACGGAAGCTCATCCTGGTCTCTCCCCCGCTCGTCGCCGGCACCGCTCAGGCCCGCAGCGACTCGACCATCTGCTGGTAGGTCTCCAGGTACTCCGGCCGCTCCTCGTCGACGAGGACGCCGGTGACGATCTTCCCCGCCCGCTCCTCGGGGCTGAGCTTGGCCGCCTCCTGCTGCGAGACCGCCTGGTCGCGCAGCTCCTCGAGCAGCTCGACCGCCCCCCGCCGGTAGCGGTTGCGCCGGCCGTAGACCGTCGGGCAGGGCGACATCGCCTCCACCACCGCGAAGCCCTTCTTGGCCAGCGCCCGCTCGACGAAGCGACCGAGCTGGATGGCGTTGTAGGCGGTGCCGCGGGCCACGAACGTGGCGCCCGCGGCCGCGGCCAGGCCGGCGATGTCGAACGGCCGCTCGAGGTTGCCGTACGGCGCCGTGCTGGCCTTCTTCCCCAGCGGGGTGGTCGGCGACACCTGGCCGCCGGTCATGCCGTAGATGTAGTTGTTCATCACCACCAGGGTCATGTCGATGTTGCGGCGGGCGGCGTGGATGAAGTGGTTGCCGCCGATGGCGGTGGCGTCGCCGTCGCCGGACACGACCACGACGTGCAGGCGCGGGTTGGCCATCTTGACGCCGGTGGCGAAGGCCAGGGCCCGGCCGTGGGTGGTGTGGAGGGTGTTGAAGTCGACGTACCCGGGCATCCGGCTCGAGCAGCCGATGCCGGAGACCAGCACCACGTCGTCCTTCTGCCACCCCATCTTGTCGACCGCGCGCAGGATCGCCTTCATGACGATGCCGTGGCCGCAGCCCGGGCACCAGATGTGGGGGAACTTCTGCTCGCGCAGGTAGGGCAGGTAGTCGATCATGTCCGCGCCACCTCCTCCAACCGCGCCAGGATCTCGACCGGGCTGATGGGCTCGCCGTCGACCCGGTTCAGCTTCGCCACCGGGCAGGCGCCGCCCACCGCCCACTCCACCTCGTGCGCCACCTGGCCCAGGTTCATCTCCGGCACCAGGATGTGTCGGACCCGGCGACCGAGCTCGGCCACCTCCCGGTCGGGGAACGGCCACAGGGTCAGCGGCCGCAGCAGGCCGACCCGGAGGCCCCGCTCCCGCGCCAGGGACACCGCCCGCCGGGCGGAGCGGGCCACCGAGCCGAAGGCGAAGACGGCGACCTCGGCGTCGTCGAGGGCGAACCGGTCGACCTGGACGATCTCGTCGCGGTAGCGTTCCACCTTGCGGTTGATGCGGCGGACGTTGCGGTCGATCTCGACCGGGTTGTTGGTCGGGAACCCGGTCTGGTCGTGGCACAGGCCGGTGACGTGGAAGCGGTAGCCGGAGCCGAACACCGCCATCTCCGGGATGTCGTCCTCGGTGTGCCGGTAGGGCAGGTACTCCCCGGGCGCCACCGACGGCGGCCGACGGTCGACCACCACCACCTCCTCCGGCCGCGGCAGCTCGACCTTCTCGCTGATGTGGCCGAGGATCTCGTCGAGCAGCAGGATCACCGGGACCCGATACTGCTCGCTCAGGTTGAAGGCCCGCACCGTCAGGTCGAAGGTCTCGCGCACGCTCTGCGGGCACAGGGCGATGATCGGGTGGTCGCCGTGCGTGCCCCAGCGCGCCTGCATCACGTCCGACTGCTGGGGCAGGGTCGGCAGCCCGGTCGAGGGCCCGCCGCGCTGCACGTTGACGACCACGCACGGCACCTCGGCCATGCAGGCGTAGCCCAGGTTCTCCTGCTTGAGCGAGAAGCCGGGCCCGCTGGTTGCGGTCATCGACTTGGCGCCGGCCAGCGAGCCGCCGATGACGGCGCCCATGGCCGCGATCTCGTCCTCCATCTGGATGAACCGACCGCCGACCAGGGGCAGCTTCTCCGCCAGCTCCTCCGCCACCTCCGACGACGGCGTGATCGGGTAGCCGGCGTAGAAGCGGACGCCGGCCGCCAGCGCCCCCTCGGCGCAGGCCTCGTTGCCGGTCATGACCCGGATCCGCTGGTTGGTGCTCTCCGTCGCCATCCGCCCCTCCTCCTCGCCGCGCGTCCTCACTTCACGGTGATGGCGAAGTCCGGGCAGCGGACGTCGCACAGCTGGCAGCGGGTACACGCCGCCGCGTCGACCACCACCGGGACCCCGTCGCGCATCGCCAGCACGTTCTTCGGGCAGAACTCGACGCAGATGGCGCAGCCCTTGCACCACCCGATGTTGACGGTGATCACCGGAAGCGTTTCCCGGTCCCTCGTCGCCGCCTTGGCCATGGCCATCTCCTCGCCGCGCCCTGTCCGCCCGCCGGTCGGTCCGGTGCCGCTCCGGGCAACGGCGCGGAGGGCCATGTTACCTGGGCGAATCCCGGAGTCAAGGCGACGCGGGAACCGCGCCCTCGACCGCGACCGGCGGGCAGGCCCGGGACCGACGCCCCGCCCGGCCCCTGCCGCTTGGAGGTGACGGGGGCCGGGGCCGGACGGGACGCCGACGGGCGCGTCAGTCCATCTGCCGGCGGAGGATCGCCGGGATCTCGTACTCGTCGCCCTGGTTGATGCCGTACTCGGTGCCCGGCCCCCCCGGCAGCCAGATCCGGCGCCCCCGGGCGGGGGTGGCGGCGGCGGCCACCTCGCGGGGCGGGGTGCGGACCTCCTGCGCCGGCACCTGGGCGACCGGCTGGGCGAAACCGAACCCGGTCGCGATCACCGTCACCTGGATCGACTCGCCCATGTCGGGGTTGATGACCGCGCCGAACAGGATCTGCGCCTGCTGGTCGACCCCCTCGGTGATGATCTCGGCCGCCTCGTTGATCTCGTTGAGGGTCACGCCGCTGCCGCCGGTGATGTTGATGAGCAGCCCGCGCGCGCCCTCGATCGAGGTCTCCTCGAGCAGCGGCGAGGCGATCGCCTGCTGCGCCGCCTCCACCGCCCGGTGCTCGCCGGACGCGACGCCGATGCCCATGATGGCGTGCCCCATGCCCTTCATGACGGTGCGCACGTCGGCGAAGTCGCGGTTGATGAGCCCCGGCACGGTGATGATGTCGGCGATGCCCTGCACCGCCTGGCGGAGCACGTCGTCGGCGATGCTCATGGCGCTGGTGAAGGTCGTCGCCCGCTCGACGAACTTCAGCAGCCGGTCGTTGGGGATGGTGATCAGCGTGTCGACGTGCTCGGCCAGGGCCTTGGTCCCCTCCTCGGCCTGCACCCGACGCTTGGTGCCCTCGAAGCTGAAGGGCTTGGTCACCACCGCCACGGTCAGGGCGCCCACGTCCTGGGCCATCTGGGCGATGACCGGAGCCGCGCCGGTGCCGGTGCCGCCGCCCATGCCGCAGGAGATGAACACCATGTCGACGTCCTGCAGCAGCTCGAAGATCTTGCGGTCGGCCTCCACCGCCGCCTTGCGCCCGACCTCCGGGTCGGCGCCGGCGCCCAGCCCCCGCGTCAGCTCGGCGCCGAGCTGGAGCTTGAGCGCTGCCCGACAGCGGCCGAGCGCCTGCGCGTCGGTGTTGCAGGCGATGAACTCGACCCCGGAGAGACCGGCCTCGATCATCCGGTTGACCGAGTTGCAGCCGCCGCCGCCGATGCCGATGACCTTGATCCTGGCGGGCGACGCGTTCTCGTCCAGCAGTATCCCCGGCAGCCGCTCGGGGCCCTGAGCCTCCGCGCCGATGCCCTCTCCTCCGACCACCTCGTCGATCACCTTCACTTGCCACCTCCCAACTCGAATACCTCACCCAGAGCGCTCCGCAACCAGGTCAGGAAGCCGCCCTGGGTCTCATGCCTGGTCAAGGCCCGGCGGTCGCGCTGCCGGTGCGCATACCGCACCAGGCCGCACGCCACGGCCCACTCGGGTCCGGCGACCGGCTCGACGACGCCGGCCAGGGCGGTCGGCGCACCGACCCGGGCGTGGTGGCCGAAGATGGTCTCGGCCAGCTCCTCCAGTCCGTCCAACCTGGCGCCGCCGCCGGTCAGGATGACGCCGGCACGCGGCGCCTGCTCGAGACCGATGTCCATCAGGTCCTGGTGAACCGTCACCAGCAGCTCCCGCGCCCGGGCGCCCAGCACCTCGGCCGCGAACCGGGCCGGGTAGACCTGGTTGCCGCCGCCGCCCAGCGACGGCACCTCGACCGCCCGGCAGTCCAGGTCCTCCCTCGCCGTGCTGGCACCGACCTCGCGCTTCACCTGCTCTGCCGCGGCGCTGGTGGTCTTGAGCATCGACGCCAGGTCGGCCGTGAAGTGGCGCCCCCCCACCCGCACCCCGCCGGTGGCCGCGACCGCCCCCTCGGCCACCAGCACCCACTCGCTGGTGGCGAAGCCGACGTCGACCAGCAGGCAGCCGAGGTCGCGCTCGTCCTCCGACAGCACCGCCTCGGCCGCCGCCAGCGGCTCGTAGACCAGCCGCTCGACCCGCACCGAGGCCCGGTTGACCGTCTGCTCCACCGCCTCGGCGTGGTGGCGGTGGGTGTAGAGCACGTAGGCCGATGCGCCGAGACGGACCCCCGGCATGCCGACCGGGTCGACCATGCCGAGCTGGCCCTCGAGCGAGTAGCCGCAGGGGATGATGTCGAGCAGGCGGTAGTCCTCCGGGATCTCGGTCTGACCACAGGCCTCCAGCGCCCGCCTCTGGTCCTCCCGGCTGACCCGGCTGTCGCGCCCCGACACCGGCACCGAGGCCGCCGCCGGTCGCCCCCGGATCGGCAGCCCGCCGATCCCGACCAGGGCCGACTCGACCGGCACCGACGCCATGGCCTCGGCCTCCTCGGCCGCCACCCGCACCGCCTCGCTGACCTCGGCCAGGTTGGAGATCACGCCCCACTTGGCGCCGTCGTGGCGGGCCTGACCGCAGCCGAGGACCACCAGGCGATCGTCGTCCGGCGAGGCCACCACCACCGACACGCCGGAGGAGCCGACGTCGATGCCGACCAGCGCGCGCGCCTCGCTCACAGCGGCTCCCCCGCGGCCTCGGGCCCTGCCGGCACCCCCGACGGCGCCGCCGGCGACATCGCCAGCACCAGCCGCCGCTCCCCGCGCAGGTCGCTCCACGGGGCGAGGCGAGCCCCCGCGCGAGCCTGGCGGCACCAGAAGCCCTCGCTCTCGGTCACCGTCGGGCCGACCCGCACCGCCACGGTCTCCGCCGCTCCCGGCGGGCGCAGGAGCACCAGCCAGTCGACCGGCGTCACCCGCTCCACCCTCTCGACCGCGGCCCCGCTCGCCTGCTCGAGCCGTCGGACCACCCCGAGCCCCCGCCCGAGCTCCTCCGGCCGCGGCGGGAACCCCTCCAGGAGAGGCGCCAGCGGGCCGTCGACCGACCCCGCGACGGCGCCGTCTCCGGTCAGGCCGTGGTACCGCCGCCCGGTCGGGATGGAGCCCGCCAGCGTGCACGGCCGGGCCACCGCCCGCAGCTTCCCGGCCAGCTCCAGCTCCACCTCGACCGCCCTCACCCCCGGCCACGCCTCGAGCTGGCCCCGCACCCACTGCAGGTCGACGAGGGGAACCGGGGTGCCGACCAGGTCGGACAGCGATTTCCGGGTCGCCGGGGGGACCGCGCCGCACGCGTCGACCGCCACCGCCCTCACCCGCCAGCACGGCAGCAGCACCAGCAGTGCCGACAGCAGCCCCAGTGCCAGCCACCACCACCGTCGCCGCCGCGGCGTTCGCCGCGCCACGGCGGGGCGCAGGCGGTCGGGCAGGAAGCGGGTGACCCTGGGCCTCACCTCACCCCTCCCACCTCGAGCAGCCGGCGCGCGATCCGCGCCGCCGCCTCCGGCAGCGCCATGGCCCGCGCCGCCCGCCCCAGCGCCACCAGCCGCGACCGGTCGGACAGCAGCGCGGCGAGCACCTCGGCCAGCCGCGTCGGCTCGGCGAGGGGC
>CAYTJW010000311.1:0-6380 GCA_964438135.1 uncultured Thermoanaerobaculia bacterium | reverse complement strand
CGCCCTGGCCCCGCTGCCTTCGACCCGCGTCGAGGCCGAGGCCATTGCCGCCGTGTACCGGGAGCAGGCCAGGCTGTTCCTCGCCCGCGAGGCGACCGAGGAGCGGGCCCGGGGGCTGGACCGCGCCTCCCGCATCGTCCACTTCGCCTGCCACGGCCTGCTCGACCCCGAGCTCCCCCTCGCCTCCTCGCTCGCCCTGAGCCCGCCCCTCGACCCCGCCGGCGAGGCCGACGACGGTCTGCTGCGGGCCTGGGAGATCATGGCCGGGATGCGGCTCGACGCCGACCTGGTGACGCTGTCGGCCTGCAGCACGGCGCTTGGGAGCGAGGCGGGTGGCGAGGGTCTGATCGGCCTCACCCGGGCCTTCCAGTACGCCGGCGCGCGCAGCGTGCTGGCGACGCAGTGGAACGTCGCCGACGAGTCGACCGCGGTCCTGATGAGCCGTTTCTACGACCACCTGGAGCGGGCGGCGGATCGGGCGGAGGCGCTGCGCCTGGCCCAGCTGGACATGATCCGAGCCCCGGTGGCCGTCCCCGGCGGGGACCCCGAGCGCCGTCTCGACGCCCGCCACCCCTTCTTCTGGGCCCCCTTCCAGCTGTTCGGCGACTGGCGGTAGCCGGCGGCGAGCGCGCCGGCCACGGGCGGTCGCGGCCGGCTCGCCGGCCCCCGGCGCCGATCGTCGTCGGGGGAGGGCTCGGATCAGGGTCGTGGACGTGGTCGTGGACGTGATCGTGGACGTGGTCGTGGACGTGGACGATCGCCGTCCAGGGTCCAGGGCCAGGTCCAGGTCCACGTCCACGTCCACGTTGGGCCGCGAGCCACCGCTGCCATGCACGCCTCGACCGGCCGGGAGGCTGCCTCTAGAATGAGAGGTTGGGGGACCGTGCGGCTGCGCCTCGACCTGCTCCACCCGCGGCGGTGGAACGCCCGCCTGGTGTGGGACGTGCTCATGGTCTGGGTGGCGGTCGTCAACCTGTGGCTGATCCTGTTCGACCTCACCTACCTGCCGCTGCGGCCCCACTACTTCCGCTGGGCGCCCGTGGTGTGCCGGGTCTACGACCCGGTCAAGGGGATCGAGGACCACCCCCTGACCCGCGAGCTGCTGGACGAGGCGGCCGCGACCGCGCGCCTGCTGGCCCTCGACCCCGCCTCGACGACGGTCCCCGGCCACCTCGGGCGGTTGCGGCTGCTGACCCGGGCGGTGCTGGAGGAGAACCCGTTCGAGCGCTCCGGCCAGACCCGCAACCTGCAGGTCGTGAAGGTGGTGATCGCGCAGGAGGTGGGCCGCGCCAGCCTCGACCTGGCAGGGCCGGGGCGGCTGGGGCAGGCCGTCGACGCCTTCTGGTCGGACGACCCCGCCGAGCTGCGCCGGCGCCTCGACCTCTTCGACCAGCGCCTGGCGCTCGAGGTCAACTACTTCCGCGAGTTCGACCTCGACGGCCGCCTGGTCGACCACTTCTGGCTCGTCGACCTGCCGTTCCTGACCCTGTTCGTGGTCGAGCTCGCCGCCCGCTGGAGCCTGGCCGTCCGGCGCCGCACCTACCCGCGCTGGTTCCTCTTCCCGCTGGTCCACTGGTACGACGTGCTGGGGCTGCTGCCGTCCACCGAGCTGCGGGTCTTCCGCCTGTTCCGGGTGGCGTCGATCTACATGCGCCTCAAGCGCAGCGACCTGTCCCGCATCGGCAAGGACACCCTGAGCCGGGCCGTGGCCTACGTCGCCGACATCATCGCCGAGGAGGTCTCCGACGCGGTCGCCCTCCGCATCCTGACCGAGACCCAGGGGGAGATCCGCGACGGCACCCACCTCCGCATCTGGGACCGGGCGGTCGCCTCCCACCGGCACCGGATCGAGCAGGTCCTGGTCGGCCAGGTCCGGGACGTGGTCGCCAGCCCCGCCACCCAGGACCGCATCCGCCAGCTCGCGCTCCTCAACCTGGAGACCGCCATCGAGCGGAGCCGCGCCCTCCACTCGGTCCCCCTGCCCGACGCCATCCTCCACCCGTTGCTGCGGTCGATGGGCGAGGTGGTGCTCGAGACCGCCCTCGAGACGGTGGCCGCCAGCCTCCAGTCCGAGGAGGGGGAGCGGGCCGCCCGCGAGCTGGTGGCCACGGTCATGGAGCAGGTGCTGGCCGGGCCGGGGCGGGCGGTGGTGGCGGCGCTCGCCGAGGAGATCTCCATCGACGTCATCGAGCGGCTCAAGGAGGCCGTGGCGGTCAAGAAGTGGGCCCAGCCCGACCGCCGGGCCGAGCCGCCCCGGACCGCGCCCGAGCCTCCCGCGGGGGGAGGCCGAGCGTGAGCCGCCTGCCGTCGAACGGCAGGGCCGGGAGCGCCGCCGGCAGTGCGCCTAACCCACCAGCGCCACGCACTCGATCTCGACCCGGGCGCCGAGCGGCAGGGCGCCGACCTGGACCGTGCTGCGGGCCGGCGGCGCGGCCGGGAAGTAGCCGGCGTACACCGCGTTCATGGCCGCGAACTCGCCGAGGTCGACCATGAACACGGTGGTCTTGACCACCCGCTCGAGGCCGCTCCCGGCCTCCTCCAGCACCGCCTTCAGGTTGTCGAGCACGCGCCGGGTCTGGTCCTCGATGGTGGTCGCCTCGATCTTCCCCGTGGCCGGGTCGATCGGCACCTGGCCGGCGGTGAACACCAGGTTGCCGCTGCGGATCGCCTGCGAGTAAGGGCCCACGGCCTTGGGCGCGCGGTCGGTGTGGACGACGTCTCGGCTCATCGTTGCCTCCCCGGCCCGCGTACACTCCCCCGCGGGCCCGGCCATGGTAGCGGCTCCGGGCCGAGAGGGGGAGACCATGCGCTCAGAGCTCGCAACCTGGCCGGCAGTGGAGCGGTACCTCGAGCGGTCGAGCGGCGTCGTCGTCCCGGTCGGCTCGACCGAGCAGCACGGCCCCACCGGCCTCCTCGGCACCGACGCCATCTGCGCCGAGGTGGTCGCACGCGGCGTCGGCGAGGCCGCCGGCGCGCTGGTGGCGCCGACCCTCTGGCTCGGCATGTCCGAGCACCACATGGCCTTCCCGGGGACGATCACGCTCCGCCCGTCGACCCTGCTGCTGGTGGTCCGCGACCTGGCCCTGTCCCTCGCCCGCCACGGCTTCCGCCGCCTGTTCTTCGTCAACGGCCACGGCGGCAACGGCCCGGCCCTGCAGGCGGGGATCTTCGAGGCCCACGCCGAGGCGCGGCACTGGATCGCGGACCCCGCCGCCCTGCGCTGCCGGGTGGTCGACTGGTGGTCCTGCCCCGCGGCCGAGCGGCTCGGCCGCGAGCTGTTCGGCGACCGCGACGGCTGCCACGCCTCGCCGAGCGAGGTGTCGCTCGCCGCCTGGGCCCACCCCGACTGCTTCGAGCGGGGCTCGTTCCCGGCCGAGCTGCCGCCCGTCACCTCGGTCGACGGCCCGGACGACTTCCGCCGCCGCTACCCCGACGGCCGCATGGGCTCGGACCCGTCCCTCGCCTCGGTCGCCCACGGCGACACCATCCGCGCCGCGGTGGTGGCCGAGCTGGCCGCGGCCTACCGGGCCTTCCTCGCCGAGGCCTGAGGCGCCGGGGGCGGCGGCGGGGCCGGCGTTCCCCGCCGACCGCCGACGCGGCGGCTCTCCGGCGTGCGGTGGAGGTGGATCACCGATGCGGTGGTGCCGGTCCAGACCAGGTCGCCGTCCGGGCTCGCGGCCAGGGCGAGGATGCCCGGCGGCGGCTCCAGCCAGCCCCCCAGCGGCTGCCAGGTCTCGCCGCCGTCGCGGCTCTCGAAGACGCCGCCACCGTCCTCGCTGCCGACCAGCACCCAGTCCGGGTCGGCGGCGACCAGGGCGAGCGCGCCGACCCGGACGGGGGTTTGCACCCGTGCCCACGAGGCGCCCATGTCGTCGCTCCGGACCAGGTGGTACGAGACCGCCCACAGACGCTCGCGCCGCGCGGGGTGGATGGCGAGCGAGTGGGCCGGTCCCGGGAGGTTGCCGGCCGCCCGCCAGGTCGTGCCGTGGTCGGTGCTGACCGCCACCCGCTGGCCGTACGTCGTCTGCGCGGCGTACAGCAGATTGGCGGCGAGCGGGTCGACCGCGATCGGCGGCCCCACGCCCCACTCCGTTGGCAGCCCAACCCAGGTCGCGCCACCGTCCGAGCTGCGCAGCAGGCTCTCCCACGTTGCCGCGTAGACCCAGGACGGGTCGGACGGGGCGAAGGCGATGGCGTCCACCGGCCACCAGTCCTCGCCCGGCAGGTCCACCGCCGCCCAGGTCTGGCCGCCGTCGGCGGTGGCGCCCATGCCGCGGCCGACGCTCATCGCCGCCAGGAGGTGGCGGCCGTCGGCCGGGTCCATCGCCAGGGCGTACACGTCGACCAGCCCCAGGCCCGCGGTGACGTCGCTCCAGGTGGCAGCACCGTCCAGGGTGCGGTGGACCCCGGGGAGGGTGATCGTGTACTGGTTGCCGCTGACGAAGGCGACCTCCGGCCGCGCCGGGTCGACCGTGAGCCACGCCACCGACACCCCCGCGAAGCCGGTCCGGCTCGGCACCCAGGCGTCGCCGTCGAGGCGCATGACACCGAGGGGCGACCCACCGCGAAGGAACCACGAGCGGTCGAGGGCGACGGCCACGACCTGCGACTCCCTCACCCCGTCGAGCTCCAGGGGCGACGCCAGGATCGTCCATGTCCGGCCACCGTCGGTCGAACGATGGGTGGCGTGCCACGAGCCGGCCACCACCCGCTCCGGGTCGAGCGGGTCCACCGCCAAGGAGGTGACGGTCACCGGGCAGGCCGGGTAGATCGGGTTGTCCAGGCCCTCTTCAGAGAGCTCCCAGCTCTCGCCCCGGTCGCTGCTCCGCCACACCCCGTCGGCGCCGACCCAGAGCCGGTCCGGCTCCGCCGGCACCGACGCCACCGACCGGGCCCGCACCCCGTCCAGGCCCGCCACCAACCCCCAGGTGGCGCCGCCGTCCTCGCTGCGCTGCAGGCCCTCGCCCCCGCACGCGTACGCCACCTCCGGCGAGCCGGCCCCCACCTCGAGGCAGACGAACGAGACCCCGTCGAGGACGCGCTGCCAGTGTGCGCCCCGGTCGATGCTGCGGTAGACCGACCTGGGGGTGCCGCCACGCGAGCCGACGCCGGCGAAGAGGGTCCCGGGGCGCTCCCGGGACGCGGCCAGCAGCTCAACCTCCTGGTACTCGTCGTACCACGGGCGCGAGAACGGCAGCCCGTCCCGGGCCGGCTCCCAGGTGGCGCCGGCGTCGTCGCTGCGCCACACGCCGCGGTCGCGGAAGCCTGCGTACACGCGACTCGGCACGAGGGGGTCGACCGCGAGCGAGTCGACGCCCAGGGAGACCGAGGCGCTCCCGGTCAGGCGCCAGGTGCGACCGGCGTCGCGGCTCGCGAACAGGTGGTTGCCGGAGCTCGCGTAGACCCAGCTCGGGTCACCGGGAGCGACCTCCACGAGGGCGACGTAGCCGCCCTCCGGACCACCGCCGACGGTCCACGCCGGGGCGACCTCGACCTCGCCGGCCCTGACAACGGCCGCCGACGCGGCGACCAGGACGAGGATGGCGAGCGCTCTCGCTGTCATGCGCTCAGGCTCCTTCACCCCAGCCTACCACCCGGTCGTCACGTCCACACGTCGAGCGCACCGGGCAGGACCCCGAGGCGGCGCGGGTGGAGGCGCAGCACCTCGCCGTCGACCAGCACGTCGAGCGGGCCGGGGAGGTCGAGGTCGACCGCGCGCGCCCGGGACATCGTCACCGCCGGGTGGGAGGCATGGGTGCCGGCGTAGATGCGGGGGAAGGCGGCCAGCAGCGCCCGCCGCGACAGGGGACCGACCCGGACCAGGTCGAGGAGGCCGTCGTCGGTGGCGGCCGCGGGCGCCATGAGCATGGCGCCGCCGGTGAAGCGGCTGTTGCAGAAGGCGAGGAAGGTGACCGGGTCGCGGTCGAGCGGACCGCCGTCGACCGCCGCGGGCAGGCTCCAGCGGCGCAGCCGGGCGACCTCGACCAGCACGCCGAGGACGTAGCCGAGCTGGCCGAGGCGGGCGAGACGGCGGTTGCGGAGGGCGCCGACCGCGGCGACGAAGCCGAGGCTCGCCAGGTTGACGAAGTGGAGGGCCCCGTCCGCGTGCTCGAGCCGGACCACGTCGAGGGGCCGCGCGCGGCCCTCAGCCCGCGCCGCGACCGCGGTCGCGAGACGCCCGTCGCCGAAGTCGCGCAGGAAGGAGTTGCCGCTGCCGAGCGGCAGCACGCCAAGGGCGAGGCGCTCCGGCGCGGCGACGGCGCCGTCGGCCAGCGCCGCCATGAGGCCGTTGACCACCTCGCAGGCGGTGCCGTCGCCGCCCACCGCGACCACGCTGCGGTGGCCGGCTCTCACCCCCTCCCGCGCCAGGCGGATGGCGT
>CAYTJW010000310.1:0-6384 GCA_964438135.1 uncultured Thermoanaerobaculia bacterium | reverse complement strand
GGAGAACAACAGGTTGGTCCCGCCCACGATCGCGGCCGGCCCGCGGGCGACGGCCGGCGACCCCCACGAGCACACCGCCGACCGGGGCGACGTCGGGGTCTCTGACGACGGCGCCGAGCCGGCGAGCCTCGTCACCCGTGGCACCGCTCAGGGCTTGACGGGCCGAGGGGAATGCCGGATCTTGGGATCGTCATGTCTGCTACGCTCTCCACCACCGCCACCCACGCCATCCGGGCCCTGATCTGCCTGGCCACCGGCGACTCCGGGCGCGCCACCCTCGGCGGCACCCTGGCCGAGCGGGCGCACGTCCCCCCCACCTACCTGGCGAAGATCCTGGCCACCCTCGGCCGGGCCGGTATCCTGCGCGGCAGCCGGGGCATGAAGGGCGGCTACCGGCTGACCAGGGACCCGGCGTCGATCAGGCTGCTCGAGGTGGTCGAGATCCTCGACGGCCCCCAGACCACCCCCACCTGCTTCCTCAACCCCCTCCGCCCCTGCAGCGAGCGCCAGGGGTGCAAGGTCTACGCCGAGTGGCGGCGCGTCCGCGAGGCGTTCGTCGGCTTCCTGTCCGGCACCACGATCGCGGACCTGGTCGGCGACCCGGCGTGGTGCCCGGGCGAGGGCGGCGCCCGCGACCGCACGGCATGACGCGGGCGGGCAGCTCGGCTCGACGGTGCCCGACCCCGCCGTCGCCCCGGAGCCCCTCGGCCGGCGGGCTTCTCGACAGCCGGGTCGGCGGCGGAGGTGACCGGGGATGAGCCACGAGCACCACTTCGGGCAGGCCGAGCCGCGGGCGGGCGAGGCCCGCACCAGGATCGTCGTGACCCTGACCGCCATGACCATGGCGGTCGAGATCGCGGCCGGGGTCGCCTTCGGCTCCATGGCCCTGCTCGCCGACGGCCTGCACATGGCGTCCCACGCCTCGGCCCTCGGGCTCGCCCTGGTCGCCTACGTGGTCGCCCGCCGCCACGCCCACGACCGGCGCTTCAGCTTCGGCACCGGCAAGGTCAACGCCCTGGCCGGCTTCGCCAGCGCCGTGATGCTCGCGCTGTTCGCCCTGATGATGGCCGGGGAGAGCGTGCGCCGCCTCCTCGAGCCGGTGCCGATCGCGTTCGACGAGGCGGTCGTCGTCGCCGTCCTCGGCCTGGTGGTGAACGGCCTCTCGGTCCTGATCCTGGGGGGCCGCCACGAGCACGACCACGACCGCCACGACAGCCACCGCCACGACCACAACCTGCGCGCCGCCCACCTGCACGTGCTGGCCGACGCGCTGACCTCGGTGCTGGCGATCGTCGCCCTGCTCGCCGCCAAGCACCTCGGGGCACCGTGGATGGACCCGGCGATGGGGGTGGTCGGCGGCGCGCTCGTGGCCCGCTGGTCCTGGGGCCTGGTCCGGGACACCGGCGCCGTGCTCCTCGACCGCCAGGCGCCCGACGCCGTGCTCGGCGAGATCACGAGGGCCGTCGAGTCGGACGCCAGGCTCAGGGTCGCGGACCTCCACGCCTGGTCCATCGGCCCCGGTTACCGGGCGGTGATCCTGTCGGTCGAGGCCTCCGCGCCGTGCCAGCGCTCCGAGGTCGAGCGGCTCGTCCCGACAGGCCTCGGGATCGCCCACCTGACGGTGGAGGTGGAGCACGCCGGCCCCCGCGGCGCGGGGGCGGCGCCGGGGTGAGCTGGCCCCGGGGCGGGCCTCGCGCCCCGGCGGGTTCGCCGGGGGGCGACTGCCCCTCGACGCCCTGCCGGGCTCACGGCCCGGCCTCGGCCCGCCGGGGGGCGAACCAGGTGAAGATCGCCGGCAGCACCAGCAGGGTCAGGGCGGTGGAGGTCGCCAGGCCGCCGACGACCACCGTCGCCAGGGGCCGCTGCACCTCGCTGCCGGTCCCGTCCGAGAGCAGGAGCGGGACGAGACCGAGGGCGGTCGTGACCGCGGTCATGAGCACCGGCCGCAGGCGCAGCACGGCGCCCCGGACCGACGCCTCGCCGACCTCGACCCCCTGGCGGACCAGCTGGTTGAGGGAGGTCACCAGGACCATGCCGTTCTCGAGGGCGACGCCGAACAGGGCGATGAAGCCCACCGAGGCGGGGACCGACAGGCTCTGGCCGGAGACCCACAGCGCCGCCACCCCGCCCACCAGCGCCAGCGGGATGTTGAGCAGGATCAGCGCCGTGCTCCTGATCGAGCCGAAGCTCGAGTAGAGCAGGACGAAGACCAGCAGCAGCGTCGCCGGCACCACCAGGGCGAGGCGGCGGTTCGCCTCCTGCTGGAGCTCGAACTGGCCGCCCCAGGTCACCAGGTAGCCGGGCGGGAGGTCGACCTCGCGGGCGATGGCCCGCTGTCCCTCGGCGACGAACGAGCCGATGTCGCGGTCGACGACGTTGGCCTGCACGGTGACGAAGCGCTGGCCGTTCTCGCGGGTGATCTGCCGGGGGCCGACGATCTCCCGCATCTCGACCAGCTGCGCCAGGGGCACGGTGGCGCCGTCAGGGGTCGGCACGAGGATGGCGGCGATCCGGTCCGGCGTGTCCCGGTGCTGCTCGGGGTAGCGCACCAGGATCTCGAACCGACGCACCCCCTCGAAGACCTGGCCGGCGGTCTCGCCGCCCACCGCGGCGCGGACGACGCGCTGTACCTCCTCGACGTTCAGCCCCCAGCGGGCGACCGCCTCGCGGTCGACCCGGAGGAGCAGCTGCGGCGCGCCGGAGACCTGGTCCACCTGGACGTCGGCGGCGCCGCGGACCCCGCCGACCACGGCGGCGATCTCGTCGGCCTTCTGCTCGAGGACCCGCACGTCCTCGCCGAAGAGCTTGACGGCGAGCTCGGCGCGGACCCCCTCGAGCAGCTCGTCGACGGTCATCTCGATCGGCTGGGTGAAGCTGGTGAGCACGCCCGGGATCTCGCCGAGGTGGTCGCGGACGAGGTCCTCGAGCTCCGCCTGGGAGCCGACCCGCCACTCCTCCCTGGGCGCGAGGAGGAGGTACACCTCGGCGCTGTTGACCGGGTCGGTGTGCGCGCCGACCTCGCCGCGGCCGACGCGGGTGACCGTGGACTCCACCTCCGGCAGCTCCATCAGCTGGCGCTCGACGCGTTTGGCCACCTCGGTGCTCTCGGTGAGGGCGATCGACGGCGCCATGGTGAGCCGGAGCACCAGCGTGCCCTCCTCGAGCGACGGCGTGAACTCCGACCCGAGCCGCGGCACGATCGCGCCGCCGGCGACGAGCAGGCCCGCGGCCAGGCCGACGGCGACGCCGCGGTGGGCGACGAAGAACCGGACCAGCGGCCGGTACGGGCGGTCGAGCGCCCGGACGACCCGATCGCTGAGGCTCTCGCCGGCGGCCCTCGGCCGGCGCATGAGCAGCCAGGACACCACCGGGGACACCACGAGCGCGTACACCAGCGACCCGACCATGGCCATGGCGACGGTGTGGGCCAGCGGCCGGAAGGTCTTGCCCTCGACCCCCTGCAGCGTGAACAGAGGCAGGAAGACGATGACGACGGTCGAGATCGCGAACAGGATCGGTCGCGCCACCTCGCTCGAGGCTCGGCCGACGACCTCGAGCCGGCTCTCGCCGGGGTGCGCGTCGCGCAGCGCGCGGTCGACGTTCTCGACCATGACGATGGTGGCGTCCACCATCATGCCGATGGCGATGGCCAGCCCGCCGAAGGACATCAGGTTCGCCGACAGGCCGAAGAGCCGCATGCCGATGAACGCCGCCAGCACGGAGAACGGGATCGAGAGGGCCACCACGACGCTGGCGCGCACCCCGCCCATGAAGACGAGCAGGACGGCGGCCACCAGCAGGACCCCGATCAGGAGGGCGTCGGTCACGGTGCGCACCGCGGCGTCCACCAGGCTCTTCTGCTGGTAGTACGGCACCAGGCGCACGCCTCCGGGCAGGATGTCGTTGACCTCCTCGAGCTTCCGCTCGACCGCGCCGATCACGGTGGAGGAGTTGGTCCCGAAGAGCTTGACGACCTGCCCGGCGACGACCTCCTCGACGCCGTCGCGGGTCTGCACCCCGCGGCGGATGGCGCCGCCGACGCGGACCTCGGCGAGATCGGCGAGGAACACCGGCGTCCCGTCCACGGTCTTGACGACGACCCGCTCGAGGTCGGGGATGCCGGCGACCAGCCCGACCGAGCGCACCACCAGCTCCTCGCCGTTGCGCTCCAGGAACTGGGCGCCGACGTTGAGGTTGTTGGCGCGGATGGACTCGAGCAGGTCGCCGAGCGAGACGTCGTACCGCAGCAGGGCGCTCGGGTCCACCTCGACGTGGAACTGCTTCTCCCAGCCGCCGATGCCGAGCACCTCGGTGACGCCGGGCACGGTCTGCAGCTGGTACTTGACGAGCCAGTCCTGGATGGTGCGCAGCTCCTCGAGGGTGTGGCGGCCGGTCGTGTCCTCGAGGTAGTAGAAGAGGACCAGCCCCATGCCGGTCGAGATCGGCCCCATCTGCGGGTCGCCGAAGCCCTCCGGGATGTGCTCGCGCGCCTCCTGCAGCCGCTCGCCCACCACCTGGCGGGCGAAGTAGACGTCGACGTCGTCCTCGAAGTAGACGTTGACCACGGACAGGCCGAAGTTGGAGACCGAGCGGATCTCGTCGACGCCCGGCAGCCCGTTCATCGCCACCTCCACCGGGAAGGTGACGTACGTCTCGATCTCCTCGGGCGCCAGGCCCTCGGTGACGGTGAAGACCTGCACCAGGTTGGGCGACACGTCCGGGAAGGCGTCGACCGGCAGCTGGCGGTAGCTGAACCACCCGCCCGCCGCGACGAGCACGGCGAGGAGGCCGACCAGCAGGCGGTTGGAGAGCGCGCCGCGGATGACACGTTCGACCATGACGCCCCCCTCAGTGGCCGTGGCCGTCGCCGAAGGAGCCCTTGCCCAGCTCGGCCTTGAGGCTGAAGCCGCCGGCGGCGACGTAGCGGTCGCCGGGCGCGAGGCCGGAGCGGACCTCGACCGCGTCGGGCGAGCTGCGGCCGAGCTCGACCGGGCGCGGCTCGAAGCCCCGGTCGGTCTCCACGAAGACCACGTCGTCCCCGTCCCCCATCCGGATCAGGGCCGTCCTCGGCACCGCGAGGTCGGCCCGGGAGGTGTCGACCGTCACGGTCGCGGTCACGAACGCACCCGCCTGCCAGCGGCGGTCCGGGTTCGGCAGCGTGACCCGGGCGAGCGCCGTCCGCGTCTGCTCGCCGAGCAGGGGCTGGACGAGCCGGATCGTGCCGACGCCCTCGACGCCGTCGTGGGACGACCTCACGCGGACCCGTTGCCCGGCGGCGACCCTGGCGAGGTCCCGCTGGTGGACGGCGAGGTCGACCCAGACCGTCGCCAGGTCCGCGACCGTGAACACGCTCTCCTCGGCCGGGATCGTCTCGCCGACCGTGATGTGGCGGTCGACCACCTCGCCGTCGAAGGGGGCGGTGATCCGGTAGCTCGCGACCTCGCTGTCGGCCTCCTGGTCGAGCCGGTCGACCTCGTCCTCGTCGAAGCCGAGGACGTGGAGCGTCTTCTCGGCGGCGCGCAGGGCGATCCGGGCCTCGGCGAGGGCGTTGCTGGCGTCGAGGTAGTCCTGCTCCGACGACACCCTCTCCTGCCACAGCCGCTCCTCCCGGCGGTGGGTCGCCTCGGCCAGGCGGAGGCGCTCGGCTGCCGCGAGGTAGGCGGCCTTGGAGTCGGCCAGCTCGCGGCTGTCGAGCACCGCCATGAGCTGCCCCTCGCGGACCCGGTCGCCGAGGCTCACCAGGACCCGGCGGGCGACGCCGCCCACCCTCGGCCCGACGTGGGCCAGCCGGTCGCCGTTCACCTGGACCTCGCCCGGCAGCTCGACCGTGATCTCGAGCTCCGCGGGACCGGCCTCGGCCATCTGCAGCCCGAGGCGGGCGCGGGCCGCGTCGTCGAGGCGCACGGCCGGGGCCTCGTCGTGGCCGTGGTCGTGCCCCTCCTCGTGCCCGGCGCCGCGGTCGTGCCCCTCGGCCGCGCGCTCCGGGGACCCGTTCGTGCCGCAGCCCCAGGCCAGGGCCAGGAGCGCGGCGAGCAGCAGTGGGGCGATCGCGATCAGGGGGGTGCGGCTCATCGTCCTCCTCCTCGGGGGGCGCCGTCGCCGGGCGCCGCGGGTCCGCTCCGGGGTTCGAGCCGACGACCGACCAACCGCTCGAGGTCGGTCCGGGCCGCGGCATGGGCCTCGCGGCTGTCGAGCAGCAGCGAGCGGGCCTGGAAGAGCGACCGCTGCGCGTCGAGCACGTCGAGGAACGAGAGCTTGCCCTCGCGGTAGCCGGTCTCGGTCGCGGCGAAGGCCGCCTCGGCCGCCGGCACGACCTCCCGGCTCATGGCGGTCGCCGCCGACGCCGCGGCGCTGAGGTGCTCGAGCGCGGCGGCGAGCCGGGCC
>CAYTJW010000309.1:0-6406 GCA_964438135.1 uncultured Thermoanaerobaculia bacterium | reverse complement strand
CCACACCCCAGCCCCCTGCGCTGCCGTCCAACCCGCGAATCGCTCAGGTTAGGTGTCTCTTGACCCGGACGCGGCAGCGATCCTCGCGCGAGCAGCCAACCGAAGCGCGCTCGTCAGCGAGGCACTGCGCGCGTACCGCGCGCGGGAGCTGGAGAAGGAGCTGGCAGCTGCCTACGCCCAGGGCTACGAGGAGAGCGCGCGCCTGGCGGTCGAGTGGGAGTCCGCCGATGCGGAGATTGAAGAGCCATGACAGACCTCGAGCGCGGAGCGGTGGTCATGGTGCGCCTCGACCCTGGGGAAGGATCGGAGATCCGCAAGACCCGCCCGGCTGTGGTGCTCTCCAACCCGCAGGCGTGCCGGTTCGACGCCGTGGTTCAGATCGTGCCCCTCACCTCGCTGCCGGCGCGCGAGCTGCGCCCGTACGAAGCTCGCGTTGCAAGCGACGTGACCGGTCTGAGCCGTCCCTCGCGCGCGGTGGCCAACCAGCTGCGAACAGTTGCCAAGCACCGCATCGCCCGCCCTCTCGGCGCCCTGGACGCCGACGAGCTGCGGGCTGTCGAGCGGGCGGTCCTCATCCAGCTCGGCTTCGCAGTCGACGCCAGCTGAGGGCATCACCTGGAGTGGCCCGCGCGCGTCGAGGGGCCAGGAGCTGTCCGCCAGCGCCCGACCCCTCAGCCGAGCTCGTCGACCAGGGCCGGGGTCTCCTGCCACGGGACGGCGGTGACGCCAGCGCAGAGGGTGAACCGGCGCGGCGTCCGGCAGACGACCACTCCCTCCCGGGCTCGAGGGTACTCGGCGAGGAAGGTCCTGAGGTGGCGGGCGTCCCGCTCGGTCGGCGCCTCGGACCACTTCACCTCGACCGGCAGCAGGCGCTCGGCGCCCTCGACGACCCAGTCGACCTCCGGCCCGGCCGGGTCGCGCCAGAAGCGGAGGTGGAGGGGGCTGCCGCGCTGCCGGATGGCGCGCAGCAGCTCGAGGCCGAGCAGCTGCTCGAACCAGGCGCCGAGCACCCGCGCCGGCTGGTGGGCGCCCTCCTCGGCCGCGGCCCGCCGCACGCCGAGGTCGAAGAGGAGGAAGCGGGGCGACCGGGTGAGCCGCTTGCGGGTGCGGCTCCACGACAGCGGCTCGACGCGCTCGGCGACCAGGCAGTCCTCCAGGATCTCGTAGTAGCTCGCCACGGTGGTGTGGGCCACGCCGAGCTCCCGGGCGATGCCGCGGAAGTGACTGACGTTGCCGGACTCCAGGGCGGCGAGCCGGAGGAAGCGGGCGAAGGTGCCGAGCTTGCGCACCAGCGCCTCGGCGCGCACCTCCTCCTCGAGGTACAGGGTCGTGTAGGCGCGCAGGTCCTCCTCGCGCGCCGCGTCGCCCGCCGCGAGCGCGATGGCCGGCAGGCTGCCGTGCACCAGCGCCTCCTCGAGGGTGGCGGGGGCGCGCTCGGCCAGGGACAGGGGGTCGAGCCGCAGCGGCACGAGCCGGCCCGGCAGCAGGTTGACGTTCGTGCCCCGGCGCAGCTTGCGCGCCGACGAGCCGGTGAGGACGAAGCGGGCCAGGCGGCGGTCGACCAGGTCCTGGACCACGTCGACCAGCTCGGGCACGCGCTGCACCTCGTCCAGCGCCACCAACGGCAGGCGGTCGCCCGGCCTCCCGGCGAGCGCCTCGACCTCCGCGCCCAGCAGCTGCGGCACCCGCTCGTACCGTTGCCTCACCTCGGGCCGGAGGAGGTTCAGCACCAGGTCGGGCTGCAGGCGCTCGAGCAGTGTCGCACGGCCGACAGCGACACGGCCACCATCACCGTCAGCGCGGGGACGACGTACGTCTACTGGGTCCCGGCAGTGGCTCATGCCGCCGGCGCGCAGGGCAGCCAGTGGCGGGCCGACGTCGGCGCCCTCAACCGTGGCTCGGGCTCGACCACGCCGACCTTCACCCTCTACACCGCGAGCGGCACCTCCACCTGGAACCCGTCGACCTCGATCGGGGCAGGCGACCAGGCCGTCTACGAAGATGTGGTGGGCAGCTTCGGGTTGATCGCGAGCGGCCACCTGAAGATCGAGTCCAGCCAACCCCTGACGGTCAGCGGCAGGATCTACAATCAGTCGAGCACCGGCACCTTCGGCCAGGGCATGGACGGGTACACCCAGGGGGACGGCATCGCTTCCGGCGAGGAGGTGTACCTGCCGCTGCTGAGCCAGACATCGTCTTCCCGCTCCAACATCGGGTTCGCCAACATGTCGAGCTCGGCGGCCGCCGTGAGCGTGACGCTGCACCTTGCCGACGGCACCTCGCTCGGCACGTTCACGGTCGACCTCCCGGCCTGGCAGTGGAAGCAGGACAACGAGCCGTTCCGGGTGCGGTACAACCGCACCAACGTGGTCGGTGGCTACGCCAAGGTGAGGGTGACGTCGGGGAGTGGGGTCATCGCCTACGCCTCGGTCGTCGACAGCGACACCAACGACCCGACGACGATCCTGATGAGGCGGTAGGCCGCCGCTCCGAGGGAGGAGACGGCAGGCCGAAACCGCGCCGGGGCATTCGTGGCGGGGCCGTGCGCCGTTGCGAGGAGCGCGGGCCTCTGGCCCGCATCGGTCCTCCTGGGGGCCGTTGACCGGGGTCTCTGCCTCGCCCGGGCGGCGTGCGCGGGCGTGGCCGCCCGCGCTCGCTGCGGCGGCGCCAGGTCGTCGGAGCGGCCCGCGGGCCCCACGACCGCGGGCTCGAGGTCGAGCCCCTTCCTCGGCTCCGGCATGGGCCCGGCCCCCTTGGGGACGACCTCGAACCCCAGCTCGCGCAGGAGCCTCATGGCCGCCGGTGGTGCGAACCCCGTGCTCGAGAGCGCCCGGCCCGCGACGCGCGGCAAGGCCGACGACCACCTCGGGCGGCAGCCGCCTGCCCTTGACCACGAGGTCGTACCTGGTCGACGGCCCGAAACCGTCCTCGACCCCGGCCTCGGAGCGTCAGATCGCCTGCTCGACGTCCTCGCCGGTGATGCCGTCCGAGATCCCCTGCCTGCAGTCGGCCGTGACGCCTCCCCGGTGACGCTGCGCCACGTGGGCGGGGATGATGCGCGGGACTCAGAGGGCCGCGGGAGAGCCGGCCCGGAACGTGGGCGGCGAACGACGAGCAGTGGCAGCGGCCCAGCTCCCCATTTGCTGATCGCCATTCGCTTCCTGTGCGGCGTCAACCCGCCGGCCGCGGCCCTTCGACGAGGAAGCGCGTCCAGGTCATGGCCTCGACCCCGGTCCGACGCGCGGCGGTCTCCCAGCCCGGAGCGGTGAGCACCAGGGGCCGCAGGCGCGGCTCGCGCCGGGTGAGCTCGAGCAACCCGCGCAGGTCGGTGGCGTCGAAGCGGCCGACCTTGACCTCGACCGCCCACTCGCCCCAGCTCCCCTCGAGCACTGCGTCCACCTCGAACGGCTCCTCGCGCCAGTAGGCCACCCGCTGGCCGCTGCTCCAGGCGTGGGCCAGACAGGCGTTCTCGACCCACGCCCCGAAGCGGGACGGGTCCTCTTCGACTTCCGCGCCGTCCGGCTCCATCGCCGCCAGGAGCGCGTTGTTGAGGACGACCAGCTTGGGGGGAGCGGAGCGTCGGCGGTGCACCCGCGCCGAGTGCTTGTCCACCGCGGCGACCAGGAACGCCTCCTCCAGCAGCCGGAGGTAGCTCGAGATCGTCTCGAGCGCGCCCCGGTCGAGCAACCGACCCTGCAGCTTCTGCAGTGACACCACCTGGGCCGGCATCGCCGCGCACAGCGCGAAGAGCTGCCGCAGCAGCGCCGGCCGGCGCACGTCGGCGAGCGACAGGACGTCGCGCGAGATCGCCGGCTCGACGATCGCGTCGCGGAGGTAGGCGCGGAACCTCGGGAGGTCGTGCCGCAACGGCAGGGCGCCGGGGTACGACCCCAGCCGCGCCACCGTGTCCGCCGCCTCCTCCGGGCTGGAGCCGAGCAGCCGGGCCACCGCGCCCGCCGGCCAGTGGCCGAGGACCAGGCGCTCGAACCGCCCTGCCAGGCTCTCGCGCGAGCCGCTGCCGAGCCGGAGGGCCGACGAGCCGGTGACCACCAGGTGCACGGGCAGGCCGAGGCGGACCACGCGGTCCCACTCCCCCTTGAGGCGCTCCGCCCAGCGCGGCAGGTGCTGGACCTCGTCGAGCATCACGGCCACCCGGCGCCCCCGGCCCGCCGTCTCCTCGACCCGCGCCCACAGCCGCTCCCAGAACCCGGGCGCGCTCGCCTCGGGCCCGTCCGCAGGGGCGTACACCGCACCCTCCCCGAGCCGTTTTGCGAGCTCGAGCAGGAGCGTCGTCTTCCCGACCTGCCGCGGCCCGACCAGCATCTGCACCCGCCCCGGTGCTGGCTCGGCCAGCCGGTCCAGCAGCAGCTGCAGGCAGCCAAGGTAGGTCTCTCCGCTGAGGCCCTCGACCATACCTGAATATTCATTCGAGTACAGGAGAATGTCAAGCTCCGCACGGAGGCGGGGCCCGAGCCCGCAGCCTGCGCGCCGACAGAACGCAACCACCCCGCTCGTCAGCCAGGGTCAGCCTCTCGCGGCCGGGCGTCCGGGTGGGCTCTGCACGTCCCCCAGCTGGCCGGCGCGGTCACGCGGATGGGCGGGCACGCGGCCGAACCCGGCACTGAGACACCGACACACCCAGTGGCACCGACACACCCAGAACGGGGCGGCGAGGAGCCGTCGCGGAGTGACCGCACACGTGCTCGTCAGATCCGGTCCACTCGCGGGGTGCCGATCATGACCCATGGTGGGAGGGGAGGTCCGCCGCCGCCGTCCGACCGATCTGCCAGGTGGCCGTACCCGGCACCCAATGGGCACCCAATGAGGGACCGCGGCGAGGGGGTCGCCGGCGCGCCGTTGGTCCCCGGCGGCGGGTGGTATGCTCCGGGGCGGGGAGAGTGACCGCATGAGTGCTCCAGGTCGCCGTGAGCCCGACGCGCGCCCCGCGGTCCCGTTCGGCGTGCTGGTGAGGAACGTCGCGCTGGCCGCCGCGTGCGGAGCCGTCGCCGCGGTCATGGCGAGCGCCGGGGAGACGCAACACGTCGCCCTGGTGGTCGTCGACGGGCTCAGGTACACGGAGGGCCTCGGCGACCCGAGCCACACCTACGTCCCCGAGATGTGGGCCCTCGCCCAGCAGGGCGCGATCGTCGAGCCCTTCCGGAACGACGGCTTCACCTACACCTCCCGCGCCGTCCCGGCCATCTGGTGCGGCGCCTGGACCGAGGTGGACCAGTTTTCGGACCCCGACTGCGGGGGCAGCGCCAACAACCACGCCCGGATGCCGACCGTCTTCGAGTACTACCGCCGGCAGCTGTCCCGCCCCGCGGAGGACTGCATCTACATCCTGGGGGACGTGGGGTGCCCGTGGAAGGCGAGCTTCGACCCGGACTACGGCCCCGCCTACTGGCCGCTCTACCACAGCGTCGGGACCGGGGACCTCGAGGTCTGGAACGAGGTCGAGCCGCTCCTCGACGAGCACACTCCGTCCTTCTTCCTGCTCTACCTGTCCTCGGTGGACCACTACGGTCACTCCGGCAGCTGGAGCGCGTACGTGAGCGCGATCGCCGTCGCCGACAGCATCGTGGGCATGCTGTGGGACTACCTCCAGACCAACCCGTTCTACGCCGGGACCACCACCCTGATCGTCACCAACGACCACGGCCGGCACGACGACGACTTCTCGGGCCACGGCTGCGGCTGCGACGGCTGCCGCACGGTTCAGCTCCTGGCCGTGGGGCCCGACATCCGGGCTGGCCTGGTCTCCACGATCCCCCGCACCATTCGCGACGTGGTTCCCACCATCGGCGAGCTGCTCGGCTTCACGGCCGAGGACGCGACCGGCAGCGTGATGGTCGAGCTCCTCCGGTACGACCCGGGGGCGCTCTTCGCGGACGGCTTCGAGACGGGGTCCACCTCGGCCTGGTCCGAGAACGGACCGGTGCCGGCCCAAGACGTCGCCCGCGCGATGGCGGCGACTGCGAGGACGCCGGGGCTGAGGTCGACGGCTGCGGGATCGCCCTGATCCCCGGCGGGCCAGGCGGCAGACCGCGCCGCCACTCCCGGGACGAGCGTCGTTCGAGGTCGGGCGCCCCGGTCGCCGCGTCCGTGCCGGTCAGGCCTGCTCCGGCGGCTCGGGGCCGACCTCGTCCTCCCAGGTCGCCGCCAGGCCGCAGCCGAGGTCCGCGGCCAGCTCGCAGGGCAGCCGCTCGAGCTCCGGCCCCGGCCCGAGCGCCTCGAGGCGCTCGGGCTCGAGCGACGCCATGACCAGGGTGCGGAGGCCGTCGTAGGGGGCGAGCGCGCCGGGCGAGAGCAGCGCCTCGAGCTCCTCCGGGCCGCGGGCGAGGCCGCTCGCGTGCCGGAACACCGCCAGCAGCAGCCGGTCCCCGAGCGCGCGCTCGTTCAGGCG